>JACIWF010000012.1 GCA_014361095.1 Hadesarchaea archaeon
TCTGGGCGGTCCACACGCGACCTTTCTGCCCGAAGAAACCATTCAGGAATGTCCGCAAGTTGATTTTGTCGTGAGAGGAGAAGGAGAGCACACCTTTAAGGATCTGGTAGACGCCTTGGAAAAGAAAAAAGACCTGAAAAGCATAACCGGGCTGTCCTTTCAGCGCAATGGGAAAGTTGTAAACAACCCGCCGAGAGAGCTGGTGAAAAACGTTGACGATATACCAATGCCTGCTTATGACCTGCTGCCGATGAAAAAATATCGGGCGGGAAAAATCGAATTTGGCACGGTAATAACCAGCCGGGGTTGTCCGTTCAACTGCATCTTTTGCTCCTCTTCCCTCCAGTTCGGGAAAAAATGGCGCGGCCACAGCGTCGCCAGAACCCTAGAGGAGCTGTCCATCTTGAGAAAGGAATACAGGAAAAAGGAGATAGAATTTCTGGACGATACCTTCACCCTGCTGAAATCGAGGGCAATCGCCATCACCGATGAAATCAGGAGGGAAGGGCTGGACATCACCTGGACGGCTTCTTCCAGAGTTGACACCTTTTCACAGGAAGTTGCCTGCGCGATGAAACGCGCGGGGGCGCACACCGTTTACTTTGGAATAGAGTCGGGATCCCAGAAGACGCTGGATTTCATCGGAAAGGGAATTACGCCCGAAAAGGCGGAGTGGGCAGTGAGAAATGCCAAGAGAGCCGGGCTGCACGCGCTGGGATCTTTCGTGATCGGGTTTCCGGAAGAAAACGCGGAAGAAATTGAAACAACGATAAAGTTTTCTAAAAAAGTCGGCGTTGACCTTGCCCAGTTCACCATCGCCACCCCATATCCAGGAACTAGGTTATGGTCATATGCGCTGAAAGAAAAGATCCTGCTCACCAAGAACTGGAGAAAGTTCACCACCTTGGACCCCGTGATGAAGCTGAAATATCTCACGGCAGATCAGATAGCCAAAGCCCTGAGAACAGCTTACCTGAAATTTTACCTTCGGCCAAAAATGCTGTTGCTGGACTTGATCAGGGACAGGGGTTTCGTCTTCAAAAAGGCGATGCGCTTCCTTGCCAACGAGATCGTCCAAAGGTTGAAATAATCTAAAAAGGCCGCTACACGTAAGCTTAAATATTTAGAATTTCAAATAAAATTGAAATGGTGGTTTGATGAAAATAAGAATTTTCGGTACGATACCTCCCTGCATGAAGTGCAAAGCAGCTGAAAAGGCGGTGAGGGAGGCGGTAGAGGAACTTGGCTATAAAGACATAGAGGTGACTAAAGAAGATGCTTTATCAGAAGAGGCCGCAAAGATGGGCATTATGATGACGCCCACGGTGATAGTGGATAAAACAATCATAAAAGTCGGTGGTGTTCCGACTAAAGAAGAGATCAAGCAAGCCATCGAAAAAATCAGGGAGGGTGGTTAAAATGGTAAGATTGGAAGTTTTCACGGCCGAACCTCCCTGCCCAGGATGCTTGAAACTTCTAGAACTTGCCGATAGAATAAAAGCGGAATACGGAGATAAGGTGGAGGTTATAAAGCACATCGGACCCTGTGAAGAATTCACAAAGTACGGTATAACAGTTGTTCCAGCAGCGGTCATCGAAGAAAAGATAAAAATAATGGGTGTTTGCCCGAGTGAAAAGACCCTGAAAACTGCACTCTGGGAGGCTGGAGCATGAAGATACTGGTGGAGGTATTTGCCTCTCTTCCCCCCTGCTCTGGAGGAAGAATGGTCAAAAAAATGATGCGTGAAATTTCCGAAAAGTACGGAGATAAGCTCGAGATAAAGATCTACGAAGGTATGAATGAAAAAGTTAAGGAATATGGAATCGAGAGAACTCCCGCCATAGTTATCGACCGGGACATCAGAATCATTGGTTTGGCGCCAAGCATGGAAACACTGGAAAACGCCCTGAAAGAGGCAGGAATATAAAACAATTTATTATTTGGTGCTGAGATAGATCTGATGAAATCATGCAGGACAAATCGCTTCATCAGCTAAGGTCCAAGATTCCCCCAGACTACAACATTTCCGCAGATGTATTGGAAAAAGTAAGAAAGGCAATCGAGGACGAAACCAAAAAAACCCTAAAATTCTTGCGGGCAATATCACATCCCACCAGGCTGCGCATCCTCCGAGCCTTACGGATCAACGAACTGTGTGTTTGTGTGCTCGTCTACCTGATGAGAATGAAATATTCAAAACTCTCCTATCATCTAAAGATACTGAAAGATGCTGGGCTAGTGGAATTTCGGAAGGACAGAAACTTTTTAATCTACAAGATAACCGACCTTGGGAAGAAAGTATTAAAAGACATCGAGGGTTAATTGAAGTTAATTATAACTTCACCGTTTGCTCCTAAAGTTCCAAACTTAATTCTCTCCTCAACAAACATAAAAATTATGAATAATAATTCATATGATGGTAAAATCATGAAAGAGGAAAGAAAACTCGGCCTGTGGGAAAAATACCTTACCCTGTGGGTGGCGCTCTGCATTGTAGTTGGCATACTTTTAGGCAGAACTTTTCCCCAGCTCTCGCAAATCCTGGCTGAATTCGAGGTTGCCCAGGTTTCCATTCCCATAGCCATCTGTTTATTTTTCATGATCTACCCTATCATGGTCCAAATTGACTTCAAAGAGGTTAGGAAAGCCATCACATCACCAAAACCGGTTGGCCTCACGCTTCTCATGAACTGGGCGGTAAAGCCGTTCACGATGGCCTTCTTCGCCTGGCTTTTCCTCAGTGTCATCTTCGGCCAATTCTTGACGCCCGAACAAATCCAGCAATACCGGGCGGGGATGATACTACTCGGGGTGGCCCCATGCACGGCGATGGTGCTGATGTGGAGCTATTTGGCTAAGGGGAACGTAGCTCACACGCTGGTGATGACAGCGATAAACTCACTGGCCATGGTTATCCTCTACGCACCGCTGGCGACCTTTCTGCTCGGAATCTCGGGCATCATCGTGCCGTGGGCCACCATCGCCCTTACGGTCACCGTATATATCGTCACCCCGCTAGTGGCTGGTTACTACACCCGAAAAATAGCCATTGAAAGAAAAGGACTTGACTGGTTCCAGAAAAGACTCGTCCCCCCTCTCGGCAAGACCGCCATCGCTGCCCTTCTGATCACCTTGGTCGTGCTCTTCTCCTACCAGGGACAACTTCTCCTTGCCATTCCGATAATAATTGGCATGATAACCCTCGGCATCTTTGCCAACATCCTCATCATCTTTGCAATTCCTTACCTCATCGCCAAAAAGATCCACCTTAGCTACGAAGATGCTGCCCCGGTGGCGATAATCGCCGGCAGCAACCATTTTGAGGTCGCCGTGGCCGTGGCCATAACTCTGTTCGGGGTGCAATCCGGGGCTGCGCTGGCAACTGTAGTTGGGGTTCTGACCGAGGTCCCTCTAATGCTCTTCTTGGTCTGGCTCTGCAAACGAACCCGCGGCTTCTTTGACTAGGGTCTTTTATGATGCTCCCGTTTGATCTTAAAATGGTGTCTTGGGAATGAATGCACAGCTCAAGTTCCTGAAATGCATAAGCGATGAAACGAGGCTTGAAATCCTGCATTTATTAAAAACTGGAGAGCGTTGTGTCTACGAAATTGTGAACGAAACCAAGCTAGAACAATCCTTGATCTCACATCACCTTAGGGAAATGAGGAAGTGTAAAATCGTGAAAACGCGGCGGGAAGGTAAGAAAGTGATCTACCGCCTCGCCAACGATTCGATCGCTAAACTGCTTGACGACGTGGCCCGCCTCTCCAGAAAGTTCTGCGATTAAATTTCTCTAAAAGACATCCGCACTTGAGACTATTCCTGATTCAACAGCTTCTCCGCTACCAGTTTCAACGATTTAAGTGGGTCCGGGCCTATCGGCGAACCAATCACCACCCTTGTGATTCCAATTTTCTCCAACTCCTGCACCCGGTTAGCCACATTTTCAGCCTTCCCGCAGACAGAAAACTCGTCCAGCATCTCATCCGTCACTGCTTCCCTAGCCTTGGCCAGTTCCCCCCGACGCAGATATTTTCTTACTTCCTCCACATCTTCGGCTGAAATTGCCCGGTGTGATAATGAATCTTCAGGAGCCGAGGAAGCCACAAAGGCGACCACGCCGCGGGCTGCATCGCGAGCTTTTTTCTCATCGTTGTCAATCGAGACGGCCATGTAAGCCACAAAGTCAAAATCACCGCCGTGGCTCGCCCTTTGCCTCAAACCCTCCTTGATGTTTTTAACCGCATCTACGATGTCTATGGGATGCGAGGCGTTGATAAGGGCACCGTCGGCCACTTCACCTGCCAGCCTTAGCATCTTTCGCCTTCTGCCACCAACGTAAATCGGGATACGATTCGGCGGTTTGAACCTGAGCCTTGCTCCTCGACAGGTAAAGCACTCACCCTCAAAATCCACCCTTTCCCCGGCAAACAGTTTCCTGATTATAAACACGGCCTCACGAACGCTGGTGAGTGGCTTAGTCTGCTTTATACCTACAGTCTCCAAAAAAAATGGATCGCCCGAAGACATTCCGAGAAGAGCCCGACCGTTTGAGAGTTCATTGAGCGTGGCCACAGCTGCTGCCGTTACCGCCGGATGGGCCAGATACGGGTTGGTAACACCGGGGCCAAGCTGAACCCGGCGCGTCTCCAGAGCCAGCTGGGCTAGGACCGAATGCACGTAACGGTTGTGGTAATGATCGCAGACCCAGATCTGCTGGAACCCTAGCTGCTCGACCTCCTTCGCCAGCGCGACCATGGTGCCCAAGTTAAGGTAGGGGACGAACTCTACTCCAAACTTCATACCCACCACCATCTGATTTAAACCATTCACACTAATAATCCCCATCGGTGTTAAATGTGCAGCTTTTCGCGATAACGGGGATCCCGGTGGTAAAACGCAACGATGACGTCGGTGAGCTGATCGTGGCAGCAGTGGAAAAACAGCGATTAAAAATTGAGGATGGAGATGTGCTGGCCGTGGCCCAGACTGTGATCTCAAGGGCCGAAGGAGAAGTCGTCGACCTGCGCACCATCAGGCCAAGCCACCGTGCCGTTGAAATCGCGAAAAAAATCGATAAGGACCCACGCATGGTTGAAGTCATCCTCCAGCAGTCTTCAGAGATCGTAAGGTTGGGCCACGTGATAATTACCAGGACTAAACATGGCTTCGTCTGCGCTAACGCGGGCGTGGACAGTTCCAACGTTGAAGACGAACACGTAACGCTGTTGCCCAGCGACCCGGACGCCAGCGCCGCCAGAATCAGGGAAACCATCAAAAAAAGGCTGGGCGTTGACATCGCAGTAATCATAACCGACACCCAGGGGAGGCCCTTCCGCTGTGGCTGTGTTGGTCTGGCCATTGGGGTCGCGGGAATGAAACCTCTGGCGGATATGCGCGGCAGGCGGGATCTATATGGAAAGGAGCTAAAGGTGACCGTCACCTGTCCCGCTGACTCACTGGCCGCAGCAGCTGTCATGATAATGGGGGAATCTGACGAGGGTACCCCCGCCGTGCTGATTAAAGGGGCAAAATACGAGAAGGACAAGGGATCTATCCGGGAAGTGATCCGAGCGCCGGAACTGGACCTCTTCAGGTGATGATTTGCTGACGGTGTTGTCCGGAGGCACCGGTACTCCTAAGCTGCTCCAAGGGTTGGCCCTTCTGGTGGGGCAGGAAAACCTGTCCATCATCGTGAACACCGGAGAGGATCTGGAAATTTCCGGTCTTTATGTCTCGCCTGACATCGACACGGTCATGTACACGCTCGCCGGCGTGGTCAACGAGGAAACCTGGTATGGAATAAGAGGGGATACGTTTGAGGAGCATGAAAGAATCAAGCGCGAGGGGAAACCGGAACTGCTCCGCATAGGAGATCGGGATCGCGCAGTTAAGCAGCACCGCACCATGCTCCTGAAAAGGGGAACCCCTCTCTCCGCGGTCACTAGGGAGCTGTGCCGTGATTTTAACGTGCTCGCCAACGTCATGCCGATGTCCGATGACAGGGTCACCACGCGGGTTTACACCGAGGCCGGTCCCATGACCTTCCACGAGTTCTGGGTCGCCAGGCGGGCTCAAGACCGGGTGAAATCCGTCCTCTTTGAGGGCGCCGAATCTGCCCGGGCCGCACCGGGAGTGCTAGAGGCCATAGAAAAAAGCGAAGCTATCATCATCGGCCCCAGCAACCCCGTAACCAGCATTGGACCCATAGTGGCGATTAGAGAGATTAGGTCTGCCCTCGAAAAAGTACGGGTAAAGGTCATCGCTGTTTCGCCGATAGTCGGCGGTTCCCCGGTAAGCGGCCCGGCCGGAGCCCTTATGCAGGGGTTGGGCTATGAGGTCAGTCCGGTAGGGGTCGCGCAATATTACCGCGATTTCGTCAGCGGGCTTGTCATTGACAACAGGGATGAAAAACTTGCACCGAAAATTGAGGAACTTGGTTTAGAGGTATTTTTAACCGATCTGTTGCTGCCGGACTTGCCTTCCAGAGTTAAACTGGCGCGATCTGTCCTTGCCTTCGCCGGAGTTAAGACCAACGGACCAACCCTCAGGAAATCGGGTTAAATTAACTCGTAAGTTGTGGTCCGCTGCCGCGGTGTCCGTCCTATTTCCAGAATCAGGTGCTCCAGCTGCTCCGCGGTCATACTACACAAGCTACCGCCGGCGGCCCTAGTTATATTCTCCTCCATAAGCGTACCGCCTAGATCGTTTGCACCTGCCTGGAGCATGAGCTGGGCACCCCGGGGGCCCAGTTTCACCCATGAGGTCTGGATGTTGTCAATGTGACCAGCAAGCATCAATCTAGCCACCGCATGCAAACGCAAACTATGCACGAGGTCAGGAAAAGGCGCTAAATTAAATTCCCTACCCAGTTGGGTGTTTCGGGAGACAAACCCCAACATGACAAACTCGGTGAAGCCATGGGTCTCCTTTTGGATCTCCCGGATAATGTAAATGTGCCTGGCCTGCTCCAAGGGTGTTTCCACATGGCCGTACATCATCGTTGCGGTCGTGGGCACTCCCAAGCGGTGGCAGGTTTTTATCGTCTTGATCCATTGTTCCGTGGAAATCTTCTCAGGACAGATTATCGCCCGAACCCTCTCAACCAAAATCTCGGCGGCCGTCCCGGGAACTGAATCCAATCCCGCCCGCCTGAGTTTCATGATCACCTCCTCCAAATCCATCTCTTCCCTGTTCGCGATGTAGTTGATCTCCGCGGGCGAAAAGGCGTGTATATGTACACTCGGGGCCGCCTTTCTCACCGTCTCAATGATCTCAAGATAGTCTTCCAAGCCAAAATCAGGGTGCAGCCCGCCCTGAATGCAGATCTCGGTGACGCCCGCCTCGAGTGCCTCTTTGACCTTCGCTTCAATTTGCTCTGATGAAAGGAGATAGGCCTGAGGATCTTCAGGTGTGCAACGAAAAGCGCAGAACCTGCAGCTGCCAACGCAGATATTGGTGAAGTTTATGTTTCTGTTCTTTACATAAGTGACAATATCGCCGACTCTGCGCCATCTCAACTCGTCGGCCGCTTGAATCAGGGCTTGCAGTCTCCTGCCCTCTGCCTGAAGAAGCACCGCTCCATCTTCCGGACTCAGCTCCTCTCCGGCCATCGCGCGCTGCAGGATCTCCCGAAATCTAGACCTTTTCAGCCCGATAGCCTTCCTCATCGGCAAGGTCGAGGACAAGCTCTTTCACCTCACTTGACATAAACCTCTCCTCCTTTATGAAGCGCGGGTAGATGGGCAGCCTCTCCCTAGGTCTGCAGCCGGCATCTTCTATGGCGGCACGAAGCTGGGCCAAACTGGGCCATGGCCGCTCAACGTTGATAAAATCGGGGGTCACTGATGAAATGCCGCCAAAGTCGGAGGCACCGGCTGAGATCGCCCGGGAAACGGCGGTTTTAAACTCGGGGCTCCAAGGTGGTACCTCTGATCCATTCAACTTCAACAGGTTTGGAGGCACCTGAACGCTGACATCAGGAAGAATCGAGCGAGCCAGGGCCACCGTAGTTAACAGGGTTTTCTCATCGGGGGGCTGCCACAACTGCATCACCGTGCCGGGCTTGGGGTCGAATGGTTGAATGATTATTTCCTGAATATGCCCGTATTTTTGCTGGAGCTTCTTGATCTCCAACAAAGAATGAACGCGGTCGTTTGGACCCTCCCCAATTCCTATCAATATGCCGGTGGTGAAGGGTATGCTCAGCTTACCCGCGGCTTCGATGGTCGCCAGCCTCAGCTTGGGATCCTTTCCAGGGCTCATTGAATGGGCCTGGAGCTGTGCGGTGGTCTCGAGCATTAGTCCCATGCTGGCGTTGTAGCGGCGCAGGCGCTGTAATTCCGATCGCTCCAGAACCCCGGCGTTTGTGTGCGGAAGCAGACCGATGTCAAGTAGCTGCTTACAGAGGTCAACGAGATAATCCACCGTGGTGCGGTAACCGAGTTCATCCAGCTTTTCCCTCACCAACGGGTGGACCTCAGGGCGTTCGCCGAGGGTGAGCAGGGCCTCAGAGCAGCCGCCCTCCTTCCCCAATTTGGCCAGATCCAAGACTTCCTCCGAAGACATGAACCAAGCGCCGTCGCCAGGATCCTTCCTGAAGCCGCAATAGAAGCAACGATTGCGACAGAGGTTGGTCACAGGTAAAAAGACATTGCGAGAGTAACTGATTTCCCTTTTAAGCGGCACGGCCCACCACCTCGACACAACCATAAAACAGGGATAACATAAATATGCCTGTTATCATGACCGTTTGGGCCATCATTCCGGTAAAGCATCTGGACAAGGCGAAGTCCAGTCTGGCTCAGATCTTAGACCCGCAGACCCGCCGCAGTTTAGTCCTGGCCATGCTCGCCGACATGATCAACGCCCTTGGTGAGGCACCATCGATATCAAAAACGGCTGTCATTTCCCCTGATGACGAAGTTCTTGACTTCGTTCGAGCCAACCGCGCTGAGGGCGTTAAGGATCCAGGGCTCGACATTAACAGAGCATTTAAACTGGCGATATCCCGCGCTGTCGCCTCTGGAGCCAAGGCGGTGCTGCTGCTGCCTGGAGACCTACCACTAATTAGGCCCGCCGACATCGAAAACATCATCGCCATGGCAACTGCTGAGCGCGATGTTGTCATCTCCCCCTCAAAGGCTAATGGAACCAATGCCCTGTTTCTAAGGCCGCCGGATGTAATGGAGTTAAATTTCGGCGGCGAAAGCTTTCCCCGACACTTGGCCGAAGCGGTTCACGCTGGGGTCAGGCCTCGCATCTACCGGTCAATCACCATGTCCTTCGACGTCGATGAACCGGAGGATTTGCTGAAATTGAAAAAAATCGGGACGGGCACCAAGACCCTCGAGGTCCTAAAACAAAAGCTGGCCGTACTTGAAAATGAAATAGATCCCTAGTATTAACAGCAGCAGTGTACAGAAAAACAGGATTACCCGATAGCCCCGAATTCCAATCACCTTCTTGCCCTTCACCACGGATAGTGATACCAGCGAGAACCAAGTCAGGTCGGAAAGAAAGTGACCGATCAGCCAGAGGATGACTCCGGCTAAAGAAGCAGCCAAATAGGCCTCCATGATCGTGGCCACACCGATAGTGGCCCACCAGAAGATGACCGTGGGGTTTAACAAAGTGCTGTAGAGAATGCCGCCGAGGACTGGATGGTGTTTAGTGGCCACCATCTTCTTGGGAGTCGGGTTGTTCCGCAACTTGGAGATCCCGTCGAGACCCAAAACTATCAGCATCATCCCTCCAAAGAGGCCGAACCCCAGCTGAAAGGCGCTCGCCTGCAGGACCACGCCTAGGCCCAGCGCAATCAGTGAAAGGATCGCCAGCTCAACCAGGACGTGTCCGGCCACGGCCAGCGGCCCCGTGCGGGCACCGTACGCTGGCGCTTTCGCCATGGTGTAGGCCAGGAGCGGCCCAGGGATCAGCGAGCCTGACAGCCCGATGATAAACCCTATCGGCAGTTGAATCAATGTTTGTATCATTTTGTACCTTGATGAACTTAATAGCACAAAGCTTATAAATGGCACGGTACTATTAGGGATGGTCGAAAAAATGAAGCAGATGAAGTACCTTCTGGATGAAGAAGAGATTCCCAAGGCTTGGTACAACATCCAAGCAGATCTGCCGTCTCCTCTGGATCCGCCGTTAAACCCGGCGACCAAGGAGCCGATCGGGCCGCAGGATTTGGCCCGGATCTTCCCCATGGAACTGATAAAGCAGGAGGTGAGTCAGGAGCGCTGGATAACGATCCCTGAAGAGGTCAGGGACGTCTACCGGATCTGGCGCCCGACACCCCTTTACCGGGCTCTCAGGCTTGAGAAGGCGCTGAAGACCCCGGCGAGAATTTACTACAAGTGGGAGGGGGTCAGCCCGCCTGGAAGCCACAAGCCGAACACCGCGGTGGCCCAGGCCTATTACAACATGAAGGAAGGCGTGCAGAGACTGGCCACCGAAACCGGGGCCGGGCAGTGGGGGAGCGCACTGGCCTTCGGCACCATGCTCTTCGGACTCAAATGCACTGTTTACATGGTCCGGGTGAGCTACGACCAGAAGCCCTACCGCCGCATCTTGATGGAAACCTGGGGAGCTGAGTGCGTCCCCAGCCCAAGCAACAGGACGGAGTATGGCAGAAGGGTTTTGCGGGAGGACCCGAACAACCCGGGTAGCCTGGGAATCGCGATTTCCGAGGCCATTGAGGATGCCGCTACCCACGATGATACTAAATATTCATTGGGCAGCGTCCTCAACCATGTGATGCTGCACCAGACGGTCATCGGCCTTGAGGCGAAAAAACAGATGGAGCTGGCCGGCGATTACCCTGACGTGATCTTCGGCTGCGTGGGTGGTGGAAGCAACTTCTCCGGTCTGGTCTTCCCGTTTCTCGCCGACAAGCTGTCCGGAAAGAAGCCGGAGCTGCGGGCGGTTTCCTGCGAGCCCAAGGCCTGTCCCACCCTGACCAAAGGACCCTACATGTACGACTTCGGCGACTCGGCGACGATGACCCCGTTGCTTAAGATGTACACGCTGGGCCACTGTTTTGTGCCGCCGCCGATTCATGCCGGTGGACTGAGATATCACGGAGACGCCCCGCTTCTCTGCAAGCTCACCCATGAGGGATACATGGAGGCCGCAGCTTATCATCAGACTGAGGTCTTCCAGGCAGCCAAGCTCTTCGCGGAAACCGAGGGCTTTGTACCTGCCCCGGAAACCTCACATGCTATAAAGGGAGTGATCGATGAAGCATTGAGATGCAGGGAGACTGGGGAGGAAAAGGTGATCCTTTTCAACAACAGCGGGCACGGGCACTTCGACCTGGCGGCCTACGACGCCTTCCTGCGCGGCAAGCTGGTGGACTACGAGTATCCGGAAAAGCTGGTCAAGGAGGCCATAGCCAAGATACCCAAGGTATGAGGTGATGAAATCATGCCGGTGGCTTTTATTTTAATCGATGCCGACGTTGGTAAAATCCGTGATATCCTAGATCAGCTCAGACGAACCGAAGGTGTTGTTGAGGCCTACACTGTGGCTGGCCCCCACGACATCGTGGTGAAGTTGCAGGCGGACAAGTTTGAAAAAGTTGCTGAAGCCGTGACCAGAAAGATACAGCGGGTGGACGGGGTCAAAAACACCTTGACCATGTTCGCTTTTGAGTAGGGGTAAAAATGCCGGTTGCCTTCGTCCTTGTGGAAACAAAGCTGGGGCGGGTTGATGAAGTCCTGGACAAATTGTTAAACGTTGATGAGGTCGCGGAAGCTTATACAGTGGCCGGACCGTACGCCATCGTGGCCAAGGTGGAAACCGATTCATTTGAAAAGCTGGTCAAGGTTATACCGGAGAAAATTCACACCATCGAGGGGATAATCAAAACGCTGACATTGGTTGCCTTTGGGACCGGCAAGGAGTTCAGAACCGAGGCCTGTGATCCGGCAATCGAGCTGGGCAAGCGCGGAGAGTTAGAGGCTCTCTATGCTCTCTGCAGAAGCTGCCGACAATTAAAGTACTGCGCGCATGGTGCCCGAGTAATCACCTATGGAATTTAAAAGCACGTCAGTCCGCCCATCATTCTTATCATCGCCTTGCTCAGACGATGTCTTGACATCATTCGTGCACTTATAATTGAATTGTATCCGCGTATTTAACTTTCGCTCGGTTTACCCACCATAAATATGGTGGGCATGTTCCCACGTCTGGTCTTCCTCTCAGGCGATCATCTTAAGGCAGGTTACGAGCAAAATGAGAAACTTGCTCTTCTGAAGTTTTAGTGTACCCTTTCAGCCGGGTTAGATGGTTGCAGATAAAAACTGAGGCTGTCGTCTTGCAGATCATCCTTCCAAACAGTAAGCCTTTTCAAGATCGGGGGAAAATGATTTTGCTGATGCTATGATCGCCATCTTAGGAGGAACCGGAGACATGGGTCAAGGCCTTGCCCTGCGCTGGGCAATGGCGGGTGAAAAGGTAATCATTGGATCTAGGTCTAAAGAAAAGGCCGAAAAAATCGCCCAGGAACTTAGCCTGAGGATAGGAAAACCCATCCTCGGCGACACCAACTTGGAAGCAACCAGAAGCGCCGATTTCATCGTTATGAGCGTGCCTTTTGAAGGCTGTGAAAAAATACTGGAGGAGGTGGCACCGGCCCTCTCCATGGATAAAATAATGCTGAGCGCCATGGTGCCGCTCAAGGTGACCGATGGACTGCTCGCCTGCTACTCGCCCCCGGCTGGTTCTGCCGCCGAGACCGTCGCCAAGCTGGTCGGAAACAGGGTGCGCGTTTGCTCGGCACTGCAAA
This sequence comes from Hadesarchaea archaeon, assembly GCA_014361095.1. Classification (GTDB taxonomy): domain Archaea; phylum Hadarchaeota; class Hadarchaeia; order Hadarchaeales; family Hadarchaeaceae; genus Hadarchaeum. Next base: position 12,798 of record JACIWF010000012.1, read on the forward strand.
CGATCGGCGCCCAAGAGCTACAGAGAATTGACCGACCCATAGAGGGAGACACTGTGGTCTGCGGCGACGATGCCCAGGCAAGACGCCAGACCATAAGCTATGTGGAAAAAATCGCCAATCTGAGGGCTATCGATGGGGGTCGTCTCTGCAACAGCCGGCTCGTGGAACCGGTGACGGCCCTGCTCATCAAACTGACTGGAAGATACAAGGTACCGGCAGTGGGGATTAAATTCATTGGTCTGAATGGAAGCAAATAGTCGAGCTTCTTTTAAGTTAGTTGGCCGGATTAATTATCATTCCATACCCGGTGGAAAATCAATCGCCGAGTAATGCATTTAGGATTATCTCTGGCTTAAATTCCACCAAGTCATCGTAGCCCTGCCCGGTGCCTAAGAAAAGGATCGGCTTTCCGGTAACTTGGGTTATCGAGAGGGCTGCGCCTCCGCGGGCATCGGCATCCATCTTACACAGGATGGTCCCGGTTATGCCTACAGCCTGATCAAAGGCCCTGGCCTGCTCCACCGCGTCATTTCCGGTGAGGGCATCGCCGACGAAAATAACCGCATCCGGCCTAGCCACCCTCACGATCTTCCTCATCTCATCCATCAGGTTAACATCTGTCTGCATTCTCCCCGCTGTATCCACCAGCACCACATCAAGACCACGGGCCTTGGCGTGGGCTATCGCGTCGTAGGCCACCGCGGCGGAGTCGGCACCTCTCCTCTGCTTTACTATATCCACGCCCAAGCGCTTGGCATGTATCTCAAGCTGCTCGATTCCTGCCGCCCGGAAGGTGTCGCCCGCGGCGAGGACCACCTTGAAGCCCCGCTTGATCAAATATCTCGCCAACTTAGCGATGGTGGTCGTCTTACCGTGACCATTGATGCCCACAAACACCAGCACCGCCGGTTCTCCCTTTGACCTCTTCTCCTCAATCAGCTTGATCAAATCGACCTGATGATCGCTTTTCAGCACTTCTTTTATGGCGTCGCTAAGAACGGCATCAGCCATTTTCTTCAAGTCGGTTCTAAGACCCACCCTCTTCCCTATCAGGCCCGCCTTCACCCTCTCAACTATCTGGTCGGCGACTGGCACGGCGACATCACTTTCAAGCATGGCCACCTGAAGATCCCAAAGAAGGTCATCAATGTCCTTGGCCGTCAGCTCCCTGCCGGTCACGCGCTTGACCGCCCTGATAAAACCGCGCTTTGGCTTCTCGGGAAGAATGGCCCCGGCCTCCTTTCCAACCGGCCGCACTGGCTCTACTTCAGACCCCTTGCGCTTGACCCCGGCCCTCGTCTTCTTCTCTGGCGCCTCAAGCTTGATCTGCTCGCCTGCCACACGCTCGGGTTGAACCTCTGGTCTGGTCTCTTCCCCAGGTAAAGTTTCCGGTATGGCCTCCGCTGTGGCCTCGGGAGTCTCCTCGGCAATCGGCTCAGGAGCCATCTTCTTAGTAATGCGCTCCTTAACCTGCTTCAGCTTTTGTTTGAGCTTCTCAAACATCGGTGCGGCCTCTATTTACCGGTCGCTTCCCTCGCCTTGACCAACAACTTTTCCGCTTCGGGCCTGATCGCCTCGATCCGCTCCTCAACCTTTTTCAGCTCTGCCCTGGTCTGCTCGACGACCTTTTCAACCTCTGCTATCCTGGCCTCCAAGATCTTTATCGCCTCTTCAGCGGTTCTTTCAACCATAACATCAGCACCCAGCCCAACCAGCACCCTGTCGACGGACGGCAGCTTAGCCGGGATAAAGGTATCTGAGCCCAGCGGAACCAGAATGTCGGTTGAAGGCGGCGTTTCCTTGAGTGACTTAAGCGCGCCAACCGTCATGTTGAGCTCGGAAAGTGACCCCGCCAGCGTTGACAACTGCTGGCGCAACAGCTCGACCATGGCCTGACCGTCATTCATCTCGGTAAGAAGGCGCTGCAGCCTCTCCCTTTCCTCGACCTTTAAGGACTCCATCACCATCACTCCAGCATCGCTAAAACTCTTGGATCCGTTACCTCCTCTGGATTAATCTCGACTACTTCCTCTATATGGATTCTGTTTCTGGAAATTCCATGCCTGCTTCCCAAGAGGGAGTAAACTCTTTCCAAGGCCTGCTCCTTTGACAGAGCCACTACCTCGCGCCTGAACTTCTGTTTGAAAAGCCCCTGTTTGAACCAGCCGCTTATCCGGTATATTTGCATTTGATCACCTCAGATGAACCCTAACGCGCTTTCGACGCGTCCCAGCTCGGGTCCGGTCGTCGTCATGCCGACTATGGCTCCTTTGGAATTTGCCGCCATGCAAAGCCCGACGAACTTCACCCCGGCACAGGCTGTACCAACATCCACCGGTACATTCAGCGTCTTTTCGATGAGACTGGCCTCATCGCTCGTGATATCTGGATGGACCAAAACACCACGATTGGTAGCCACGCCCACTGCGCCCACGTTTTTTATCCCGGCTATCGTCCCCCTGACCACCGGCACGCGCAGCTTCTGGCCGACCAGCTTCAAAATTTCCTCAGGCAGATCGGGATTGGCTATGGCCCCATAATCATTTACAAGGAAAACGTTGCCGAAGGCGTTGAATTTTCCCGGAAGATGGATCACCGTCACGTTAGGTTTCAGGCTCCCCTCACCACAACCGATCTCGAAAAGTTCTGAACAGATGAGGCCGTTTGAGTTGCCGGCAAGCAAAACGCCGATCAGGGGGCTCCGGTCTACATCTGTCCTCACCACGGGCACCCCCAGGGCGGCCTCAACCTCGCCCTCCTTAAACCGGAAAAGGGAGGGCAACAGAGCAACTTTATCGGTGCACAAGGAATACGCCCCCAAAAACGGATTTCTGTTAAAGGCCATCCTGATAATCGCCATCACCTACACCTTAGCTACTCGGCGGGAGAGGCGTGGACCACTCCATCCTCTTCCTTGACCGCCTTCACCCTGATCTTGGATGGCGGCTTTTCCTGACCGCGCTCCCAGAGCTTCTCATTCAGCTTTGGATCCAAAATTATCTTCTCCGATTTCATGTGTCTGGCCAGATATTCTCTGACCAGCTTTGCCGCGCGGTTGGCACGTCTATAGCGCGGGGCCCTTTTGACCTCACCCAAAGGAATGACAAATATCTTTTCCTCAGGCATACGACCACCTATGGTTTAATCCTCGATCTGCGCCAGCTCCTCCGCTTGATGCTGGTTCGGATCTTTCCCTTGGTCTTGCTCATCACCCAGACTGGAGCTCTTCTGGTTCTCCTCCCTGCCCGTGCCAGTCTTTTTTTCACCGGAAACTTCTTGTTCCTCGCCATGTCAAATCCTCCTTATCTTAATATCGCGCTTTCGCGACTGTAACCTGTCAAGTATCTCCCTCAACTGGGAGTCGGTTATCTTGGCGCCAATTCTGCCTGCCTGGGCCAGTTGCATCAGCTGGATCTCCAGCTGCTCAGCGAACTCAGGCTTTACTGCCCGGATGTTGGCCAGCCGGCTCCGGGCCTCTGGGGTCAATATCTGCGAGATTATCGCTCGCTTCTGGATCTCAAACTGCCGCCTCAGCTCAGCCTGGCGCTGCTGCTCTTCATACTGCGCCTGCAGCTCCAGTGCCTTCTTTCTCCGTAAAGCCTCCAGCTCGCTTTCCTCATCCATAAAATCAGGCCTTCATTTCATTCTTCAGCTGCTGGGCAAGTGACTCTATCATACTCACACCTTTGCGGGTGAGCTTTCTGCCCTTACGCTCGGCCTTGGCCACTAGACCGGCCTTCTCAAGCTGCTGCAGCGCGACGCGAATGATCTTGCCCCCAGCTTTTCTAAAGTGCTCCGGTGGCTGACCCCGATTCTGTCGGCCTCCATAGTAGGTCCGCAACCGAGAGACCCCCACCGGACCGTCAATGTAGAGGCGCCGTAGGAGCGAGGCCGCCCGGGTGTACCACCAGTCCGTCTGCTCGGGCGGTCTCTCCTTATGAACGCCCGTCTTGACGAAGATGCTCCACTGAGGCGGCTTTATCTCCTCGATCTTTTTGAGCTCCTCGCTCAGCCGCTTCACCAGCGCAGTGGGTTTAACTTCCTTTACCGACATCTCCATCCAACCTGATTTAGTCCTCTAATTTCTGGTCGCAGGCAGTATTAACGCTTTTCCCAAGTGCTCCTAGGTTCCCTTCAGAGCCCCTCTTCGACCCATAGGGCAACCTTTTGACCCGCCCGCACCTCAAACAGGTAATAATAATCGTCCTGGACTTAACTCTAACCCGGCAGGTGATCCCGGGCTTCCAGTAGCACAAACACTTTCTACAGAATTTTAAACGGATGTCTCGAGGTAATCTCAAATTGTACCGTGTCTTAAGCCTCCAAGCGGCCCTGACATAGCGGTCGGCTAGCTCAGAATTCTTGGCAAAAATCTTTTCCGCTTGGTCAAAGAGGAGAGTCACACGTTCCAGCGCCAGTTCCCTGAACTCGTCAATTTGACCCCGACGCCTCTTTTGGTGTGGCATCTTCATCTACCCAGCCTGGACTTGACAATTCCCATGGCCTCCTCATAGGCATAAATCGCCCGGGAAACGACGGTGGGGGCGGTGAGGAGGTCAGGGTCTATACAAACCTGCTCATCAGAAATCGAACTAACATCCGAGATAAAATCGCCGCTGGGAAACCCCCCGACCAAGACACAAATGTTGTCTTTTAAGGAAAGTCCGGAAAAAACCTCGGCCAGCGGTTTCATCTGGCCCTTGTCGCTGAAGGTAATGGTCTTCTTCGGCTGTAGCCTATGGACCAGTTCCTCCAGCGTTGCCCTCTCCAACCTCAGCAGCGGTTTACCAGGCGGCGCCTCTCCGGTGAGAAATAGCTGTTCCAGCAGGCCTTCGAACCTGTTAAGGACACGGGGCAGGCGCGTAGAACGATCGACCGTGATGACCATGTTTTGTCTAGTGTGAACGTAAACGCGAAGAAGCCCCTCGCGATTCAGCGGTGCATCCAAGGCCAGCAGCAGGCACATGTGGGTAATGTCGGGTCTGCCGCGTCGGTCGCCATCGGCAAGCTTTCTCATCGCCGCATAGTGCAACCCGGAGTTCAAAATAATTTCAACTGCCCGCCTTCCCTTTTGCCTTGCATGCCGCCTGATAACGCGGTGATTTGCGATCTCTGCCGGGACCGTCTCAACCTCGGCGTCAGCGATGATCAAATTCAGCATGGAGATCCAGAAAAACTTTCACCGATTTATATTTAACCTAACAATAAACACAGGGAGAGGATGTTGGAATCACAAATTCTAACCACTATTATCGTCATAATTGTAATCATCACTTTCTGGATAGTGCTGAGCAGCTTGTTCAGGAGAAAGCTAAAGAGGATGGTGGGGCATCAGCGGCTGTCGAACTCCTTATCCGTGATCTTCACCATCGTGGTCTTACTCTATCTTCTCAACATCTGGGGGATAATCCAAGCAATAGCGGAACTGTTCCTGGCCTTCAGCACCATCAGCGCCGTTCTGCTCTTTGCCGTGAAAGATGTATGGATATCCAACATGCTCACCGGAATCTCCTTGATTGGAGACAAGAAAATCAAAGTTGGGGCAGAGGTTGAAATCGAGGGAAAAAGAGGCACCGTTGTGGAACTCCCACTGACGATCACCAAGCTTAGGACTTCTGACGGCAGACTGATCATTGTACCAAATCAGAAATTCAGGGATGCTGTTATTGTGGTAAAACCCGAAAGGGAACAGCGGTGAACTGCGGTGTTTCCCCTCAAGGACGAAAACCCGACCTCGCGCTTTCCCTACGTAAATACTGCGCTGATTGTGATCAACATCGCCATATTCATCCTCACGCTGCTCACTGGGACATTTGAAAGCACCATTGAACGCTACGGGATGAGGCCCGTCGAGGTTCTCGCGGGCAAAAGACTTGATACCCTATTCATCTCGATGTTTCTGCACGGCGGAATCCTTCACATCTTAGGAAACATGCTTTACCTCTACATCTTTGGCGACAACGTAGACGATGCAGTGGGTCACGGCAAATTTCTATCCTTC
>JACIWF010000120.1 GCA_014361095.1 Hadesarchaea archaeon
GTCGGAGCCGAAGCCCTGCTGGAGTTTAAACCTGACCTGATAATCGCGTTGGGTGGAGGCTCGGTTATAGACGCCGCCAAGGCCATGTGGATTTTATATGAACATCCAACAATTGATCGGGAAAAAATTTTTGTACCTTATGCAGTACCACCGCTTCGAAATAAGGCAAGGTTAGTAGCCATACCATCCACCAGCGGCACGGGATCGGAGACCTCATGCGCCGCGGTTTTCATCGAGCCCAACGAAAAAACCAAGCGCTTGGTTTTGTCACGGGAGATAATACCGGACTTGGCCATTCTGGACCCTGAAATTCCAATGCACATGCCTCCCGGAGTAACAGCCTCCAGTGGAATGGACGCCTTGAGCCACGCGCTGGAGTCCTATGTTTTCACACTTTCAAATGATTTTTCTGAGGCCACAGCGCTGAAAGCGATAAAGCTGATATTTGAGAATTTGGAGAGAGCCTACAAAAATGGTAAGGATGAGACAGCTAGGGAAAAAATGCACTACGCGGCAACATTGGCGGGAATAGCGATAAACAATTCCGGTACCGGTCTTGCTCACGCCATGGATCACATAGGCCCTCAGTTCGGCATCCCTCATGGTGTTGCTTGCTCCATACTGTTACCGCACGTCATGGAATTCAATCTGGGCTCCGAAAGGGCAAAGAAAAGATACGCCGAGATTGCGAGGTTTCTCGGTTTGAGCGGGAAGGGCGAGGATGAACTGGCCGAAGGGCTAATAGAAGAGATAAAAAGGCTTCAGAAGGCGCTCAATTTACCGACAAGCATTAAGGCTTTCGGAGTCGCCGATGAAAAGTTTTTCAGCGTCTTGGAATTCATGGTAGAGCATTCCTCCGAAAGCTTTAGCGCTAGACTAAATCCAAGGGCCCCAACACCGGCGGAGATTAGAGAACTGTATCTGAGAGCTTTCGGTTAAAAATAACACACAATAACTGGTTGTCGTGGTGAGAGAGAATGTCAACCATCTTTGGAGTAATTTGGGTTTTTCCCTGTTAGTTATGGCAAGCCGTCATTCTTCTTAGAAATTGCCAAAAAAGGAACATTTTTAAAGTCGCTTTTTATATTTAAAGTGGAGGACTGAAAAAGTGAAGAAAGGAGAGCTAGCCAAGGAACTGGGTGTACTGGAGGCTTTCTTACTTTCTGTCGGTGGCATGATCGGTGGTGCAATCTTTGTCCTCGGTGCTCAAACAGGGATGATCGCTGGCCCTTCGGCACTGCTGGCTTGGGCTCTTGCGGGCTTGCTGATGTTTATCATCGCGTTGGTTCTGGTGGAACAGACAACGGCATTTCCCAGAGCCGGGGCAATACCTGCCTACGCCATGGAAACGTTTGGGAAGAGCTTTGCCGTAAGATCTTTCGCCAGCTTCTTAGGTGGCTGGGGCTCATTGATAGGACAGTGGTTTGGTGTTCCATTCAGCGCGATGTACGTCGGAGGCTATGTGGTTTCCATAGTTCCTAGTCTGGCAGGGTATGAAACAGTCATCACCTTGCTAGTCCTGACCTTTGCTTTCCTGTTGAACCTTTCAGGAATTTCAATCACAGGAAAGGCGAACGCGGTGCTCACGGTGCTGCTGCTGGTGCTCATGCTTTCGTTCTTCGTTAGGGGGGCTCCGGCAGTTGACCTTAACAACTACTCACCGTTTTTCGCCACCGGAGGCATAAACTTCCTGAAAGCGATCCCGATAGCAGCTTTGGGCTTCGGCGCCTGGCTGTCCATTCTGGCGGCGGCTGAAGAGGTCAAGAACCCGGAAAAGACCCTCCCCAAGGCCATAGGTCTGTCGATTCTAGTGACAACGGTATTCTACATACTGATGCTTTTCCCGCTGTACGGAACAGTAAGCTGGCAGGAATTCACCCCTGAAAATCCATTCGCCTTCTGGGCGCCTCTCTCCTACGCTGCGGCGAAATTTGCTCCAACCGAGTCTTGGGTGCAGTTGGCAATTTCTCTGGCAGCCATTCTGGCATTGATCACGACAACAATAGCCCTGATGTTGCTGGCCAGCAGAGTGATATATGGTATGGGTAAGATAGGAATCTTCCCATCCCAGTGTGGCTACGTCTGGCAGAGAACGAGGAGTCCAGCGGTTGCGTTGATCATAGTCTACGTGGTCTCGATGATCCTGGGCGCAAACCCAGATTGGGTGATGGCGATAATCGTCATAGGTTCAGTGATGTATGCAATAGGATTCCTCATCGGCATCCTTTCACACATCGGGCTCAGGATAAACAGAAAGGACGTGAAACCGCCTTTCCGGGTACCCGGTGGTATCGGTTTCTCAGTGATAGCATTCGTGGCTTTGGCACTACTGCTAGTCAACGTTTCCACACTTGAAATCTGGTATTCTCTGCTTGCTATCGTAATTGGCATAGTGTACTTCGTTATAAGATACGTCTCCAAAACAGGAGTTTTCGCCAAGAAACCCAGTTAATTAAATCTTCTTATTTTTTTATTTTTTCAACTTAGTGGTTTGTTGCATTACTCTTTAAAAATTCGCTGCAGAGGTGGGTTTGGTACCTTGGGGGCTGGACCGATGAGGTGGTGGTGAAAAGCCACCGAGGTGAT
>JACIWF010000121.1 GCA_014361095.1 Hadesarchaea archaeon
CCATAATCAATAGAATCAGAAGTATCTGATGATTTCAATTTCCATACTATTTAGTCTGTTTTAAATCATTTTTTTATCATCTTCAGATGTTCTGATAATCATCATATTTCCATACTATTTAGTCTGTTTTAAATCGTAATATCAAGAGACCCCACATCCTCCCCAAAATCGAATTTCCATACTATTTAGTCTGTTTTAAATCGTCAGTGCTCCCCTCTGCCAGGAGCGTTTCATAGGAGATTTCCATACTATTTAGTCTGTTTTAAATCTAGTTGGGGTGCGAGGACTTCGAAGCCATGGTGAGCCTTATTTCCATACTATTTAGTCTGTTTTAAATCCGAATCAACGGGCCTTTGACCGTTGGGGTCCTTTCGAATTTCCATACTATTTAGTCTGTTTTAAATCAAAAACCAACCAGAAGATTACACCGATTTCCTCTACTATTTCCATACTATTTAGTCTGTTTTAAATCTCAAGATTGACATGTTCTCTGAGATTGATTTTGAAGAAATTTCCATACTATTTAGTCTGTTTTAAATCACCTCGCTCCACTTGTTTGCCGTCGTATCCAATTGGCATTTCCATACTATTTAGTCTGTTTTAAATCAGATATGGAAACGGTCACTGGTTCGCTTGTTTCATTCAATTTCCATACTATTTAGTCTGTTTTAAATCTGTAAACTTCCATAACATCAAATTTCACGCTTATTTATTTCCATACTATTTAGTCTGTTTTAAATCTTTTTTTCATTTTTTTCACCTCTCTCTTGTCATGTTAATTTCCATACTATTTAGTCTGTTTTAAATCCAGCGCCATAGCCCGTTTCATAGTAATCGTATGGAAATTTCCATACTATTTAGTCTGTTTTAAATCAATACGCGACTATTTCTGAGACAAGAACACACCGACATTTCCATACTATTTAGTCTGTTTTAAATCTTGAGGAAAGTGGGAGAGTCTTGTACAGCCGATACCTATTTCCATACTATTTAGTCTGTTTTAAATCAGTTCCTTTTAACCTTATCAGGGATTTCAGCCTCTTTATTTCCATACTATTTAGTCTGTTTTAAATCTATAACAAGATAGATGGGGTTTATGCTCATTACAGCGTATTTCCATACTATTTAGTCTGTTTTAAATCCATACAAAGGCAACTACCATGCGAATAGCACATGGATATTTCCATACTATTTAGTCTGTTTTAAATCAATTTAGGATAGTTGAGGATGAAACAGACACATTTTCAATTTCCATACTATTTAGTCTGTTTTAAATCAAGCCAGTGAAAGTCAGAGCAACAGGGAAAATTGTTTTATTTCCATACTATTTAGTCTGTTTTAAATCTTGGATGGTATAGGGTTATTAAAGAGGTTGGGCTTACATTTCCATACTATTTAGTCTGTTTTAAATCACACCATTACGGGAGCCGATGAAGATAGGCTTACTATATTTCCATACTATTTAGTCTGTTTTAAATCATTGTATCTTCTCCCTCTAATTTGATTGAGCGGTGTGCATTTCCATACTATTTAGTCTGTTTTAAATCACAGTGCTATGATCCTTACACTGAAATCTGCAGACTCATTTCCATACTATTTAGTCTGTTTTAAATCTTCGTAAGTATTATCGCATTCCCGCACCTACAAACAATATTTCCATACTATTTAGTCTGTTTTAAATCACCACCAGCATATCGCAGTGTTGGGGTTAAAACGTTATTTCCATACTATTTAGTCTGTTTTAAATCAGAAAAAACGCCCGCATGCACCGTCTCTCTCAGCAGCATTTCCATACTATTTAGTCTGTTTTAAATCAAATATAGGAGGTGAAAAGAGCATGAAATTAAGAAAAGATTTCCATACTATTTAGTCTGTTTTAAATCGCTGAAGATGAAATAGATTTTGAAAATATGAAACACAATTTCCATACTATTTAGTCTGTTTTAAATCTTAAGCAAAGATGATTTTGAGCGTCTAAAAAAATATAATTTCCATACTATTTAGTCTGTTTTAAATCCCAAAAAATTCAACATGACACTATACGCTTTAAACGTATTTCCATACTATTTAGTCTGTTTTAAATCTTTCACTTTTTTTTGTGTGTACCATCAGAATCTTATTTCCATACTATTTAGTCTGTTTTAAATCACACAAAAAAGGTTTATACTTCAATTCAGTTATTTCAGCATTTCCATACTATTTAGTCTGTTTTAAATCATTGAAGGCATCATGGAGAGCATCCATAGCTGGTTGATTTCCATACTATTTAGTCTGTTTTAAATCTTTTCTTCATCCTAAGAAAATCCCTATTCCCCGTAAAAATTTCCATACTATTTAGTCTGTTTTAAATCTAACACCACCTATACGGTTGTAAACTTCCATAACATATTTCCATACTATTTAGTCTGTTTTAAATCTTTTTTACCTGCATCTGGCAGTTATGGGACTTCATTATTTCCATACTATTTAGTCTGTTTTAAATCGAAGCTTTGCATAACCTTTTAATATGAATGCTTCATGATTTCCATACTATTTAGTCTGTTTTAAATCTACCTTCGGCTTCAAT
>JACIWF010000122.1 GCA_014361095.1 Hadesarchaea archaeon
AAAAGATGAAAAAGGAATATGTAGCGATTGTCGCGGTTGTGATAGTAGTGATTGCAATTGCCTCAGCGTACGTTATTTCCATGCCGCCGCCAACGACCACACCACCCACCACACCTACAACCACACCGACAACACCAAAGATCGAAAAAGTCACCATTGGTCTCATTGAGCCGATGTCTGGCTGGGCCTCGGTCTTCGGTATCGAAGCCGCCAACGGTGTCAGAATCGCTGTTCAACACATCAACGAATCAGGTGGCATCCAATCGCTCGGGGGCGCCAAGATAGAGCTTGTGGAAGAGGACGCTGGTGAAAGCGTTGACAAAACCAAGTCTGCCGCCGAAAGGATGGCCAGCGTTTACAAAGTTCCAATTGTCTTCGGCGCCTATATCAGCAAGCAGACCCTTGCCATGTGTGAAGTGCTGGACGGAAAAGCAATAGTGATGATAGACGGTCTGTCCGACTACATTGTCGAGCAGGGCTTTACGACGGTATTTAGGGCGACCTCGCCTGCTTCTTATTTTGGCAGAGGTGCTGTGGCCGGTGTGTTGGACTGGGCGCAGAAAAAGGGAGTTGAGATCTCGACAGCGGCCGTGCTTAACGAGGACTCTGTGTTCGGGAGATACGTCCGCATAGGGATACTGGAAGAGCTGATGAGGAGAGGCGTCAGCGTTGTTTACGAGAAGGAATACTACTACCTGATTACGGACGTTAGCTCAATCATGACGGAGCTTCAGTCAATAAAGCCAGACGCCGTTTTCCACTGCCCATACTTTAACGACGCCATGCTGTTCGCCAGAGCCGTCCATGAGTTGGGATCGCCGGCCAAGATCTGGGCGGGCGGAGGTGCCTGCGGCTGGGTTGACTCAGCCTCGATAAGGGAAGGTGGAGAAGCCGTTGAGTACTTCACCAACTCCTACGTATACAACCCGAGGAAAGACACCACTTGGAACAAGAAGTTCGTTGCCGACTTCAGAGCGCTCACAGGAGAAGATCCAGCTGACGCCGCTGGCGAAGCTTACTTCTCCATCTGGGTGCTGAAAGAGGTACTGGAGGAAGCAGGTAGGAGATATCCTCAGGACCCATTGAACGTGAGCCACCTCGCGGAAATTCTGCGCACCATCGAGATAACATCGGGACCTGCAATCGAAACCTATCCTGGCGACAGAATAGCCTTTGACGAAAAGGGTGACACCAAATACCCAGGAATCCACGTGATGCAGGTGCAAAACGGAAAATCCGTGACAGTGTGGCCCTTTGACGTTGCTGACGGCGATATGATTATTCCTCGGCCGGACTACTCATAATCCGCGAGAGTGAACTTTTATTTTTTTATTTTTTTCGTCCAGACAGTCTGGCCCAGATCTCAAAACCCTGTCGATTGAAAATTAGATCTAAATTCAAAAACAGGACATATGCATTAAAATTTTCTTCTCCTCTTGACTTATTTGCCACCCAAATAAACGGTCTTAACGTGCTTGTTCTTGCACAAACCTTTCCCGGAGCCACTGAGACAAATCACCCCGTTTTCTAAAACATAGCCCCTGTCCGCAAGTTTCAGCGCCTGAGCAACGAACTGTTCTACCAAGAGTATCGTAACGCCCTGCTTTTTCAGCATTTTAAGAACTTCAAATATTTCCTCTATCAGCTTAGGGGCTATACCCAAAGATGGTTCATCTAGCATGAGCAGGGAAGGATTCGACATCAGCCCCTGTCCCACCACCAACATCTGCCGCTCGCCCCCGCTAAGCGTCCCGGCCCTCTGGTTTTCTCTTTCCTTCAAACGTGGGAAAAGATCATAGACCAGCTTTAAACCTTCTTCAGTCCTCTCCCGGGCTTTAAAGGCCCCCAATAAAAGATTTTCCTTCACCGTAAGGTTGGGAAAGATTCTTTTCCCCTCTAAAACATGCGAGATGCCCAGCCTTGATATTTCATAGGGGCGAAGCTTGGTAATATCATGTCCCCTAAAAACTATTGACCCTGAAGACGCCGGCACCAATCCAGAAATCGCCTTCAAAAGTGTCGTCTTGCCGGCCCCATTTGGCCCAACCACGGTTACCACCTCTTTCTCTCCAACCTGAAGCGAAACGTCACGAAGCACCGGAATTTTGCCATAGGAAACGTTGATGTTTTTCACCGAGAGCAAAACTTTCATCAGATCAACCCCCTGCCCAAATAAGCTTCAATCACCTTAGGATCTCTCGCGACGCTCTTCGGTGCCCCTGTTGAGATTATGCTGCCGAAATCCATAACAACTATCCTGGGGCAAAGCTGCCAGATTATCCTCAACACATGCTCGACCAAACAAATAGTAATCTTCATTTTTCTTTGCAGTTTTTGGATCATGGTGCCTAGCTCATCCAGCTCAGTTGGGGTTAAACCGGCCCCGACCTCATCGATCAGCAAAAGTTCAGGATCGGTAGCCACCGCCCTCGCCAGTTCAACCAACTTCAACTGAGAAACATTTAAAGCGGAACAGCTCTGCTGGGCGAGGCGGGTCAAGTTGAAAAATTCGAGGATTTCCGCCACCTTTCTCTCCAGTTC
>JACIWF010000123.1 GCA_014361095.1 Hadesarchaea archaeon
TTTGTTCAATTACTCCTCCTCGGTTTTTTACACGTTAGTTTATTTGAGGTTTGACAATTTAAATATTTTTAGGGGTTTAGGAATTACAACTTGCGGGCGAATTCCCTCCCGAACTCGAAGCTCTTCTGCAGCTCCTCCCGGTTCGGCACCCAGTTGACGGATAAACCCGGCGCAACCAGCTCCATCCCTGCCCTCGTCAGCGCCTCCTCGATGTGCTTTACCGCTCCACCGCCCCAGCCATAGGAGCCGAAGGCCGCGGCCACCTTGCCCCGGGGCTTCAGCCCCACGAGGTCCTCGAGGAATGGAGCCACCGTTGGCAGGATGCTGTTGTTGATGGTGCCCGACCCCACCAACAGCCCCCTGGCGTCGAGCAGCTCCTTAATAATGTCGCTGCGGTCAGAATAGGGTAGACGGAACAGCATCACCTCAACCCCCTCGCTCCTCAGCCCCTCAACCATCGCCTTGGCCATCTTCTCGGTGCTGCCCCACATGGTGTCATAGACGACCAGCACCTTCTGCCTGGCCTCTCCCTTGGCCCAGCGGAGATATGCTTGGATGATCTTCATCGGATCCTTTCTCCAGATGACCCCGTGGCTGGGCGCAATCATGTTAATCTTCAACCCGAGCTTCTGGATTTCCTCGATCTTCCTCAGGATCAGGGTGCTGAAGGGCCAGAGAATGTTAGCGTAGTACTTGGCTGCCTCGGCCATCAGCACTGCCTCATCCACCTCGTCGTCGAACCGGCCGGAGGAGGCGAGATGCTGGCCGAAGGCGTCGTTGGGCAGCAGCAGCGCGTCGCTCTCAATATAGGTGAACATGCTGTCGGGCCAGTGCAGCATCGGTGCCTCGATGAACTTCAAGGTCCTGCGGCCCAGGTTGAGCTCATCCCCGGTCTTCACCACCTGAAAATCCCAGTTGCCGAAGTAGTGCTTCTCCAGTCCTGCTTTGCACCTGGCCGTTCCGATGACCTTGGCTTTTGGTGCGTGTCTCAGGATCTCGGCAATCGCGCCGGAGTGGTCGGTCTCCACGTGGTTGGCGATGACGTAGTCTATCTTTGAGGGGTCGACTATCTCCTTTATCCTCTCCATCATCTCCCCGGCGAAGGGACCGTAGACGCTGTCCACCAGGGCGATCTTCTCATCCAAAATCAGGTAGGCGTTGTAGGTCGTGCCCCGGTGGGTGGAGTAGGTAAAACCATGGAAGTTTCTGACATTCCAGTCCACGGCTCCGACCCAGAAGATATCCTCCAAAACTTTAACGGGTGGCATACAAACCAGCTTCTGGAGTTAATTGGAGATGAACTAATAAATGTTTTTTGCAAAATGAGATTGGGAGGATTGTTGTCACCGCTAATGGTTAATGGCTTGCCAGTTAAATTGTAATGGTGGTGTAATGACAGGGCCTGCGGAGAGCAAGATAGAGATTCCAGCGCGGGTTTACATCCATAAGCGCGACCCGCTGACGAACTCGAAGATCCCTCACATTGACATTGAATCTCCAGTGCTGAATGAAATAATAAAGCCAAATGAATCGACTTTTGTCAGCGGCAAGGAGGGCGGGATTTTCATAGGACTGAAGCGCGAGATGCTGGCTAGGCTGGAGCGCCTGCTTGAAGAACTCGAAAAATAAAAGGATTAATAGAGCAAGAAAAGATTTACCTTGGGCCCGTGGTCCAGTGGTCAAGACACTACCCTCACACGGTAGATACCGGGGTTCGAATCCCCGCGGGCCCACTTCAACCGCGGCGCCGGTTCTTGGCGGTTCGTTCGGCGGCTCACGCCCACCGGATTCAGGCGGTGAGGGGCGAAAAGAAGATGAGACATTTTCCTCTATGGTGGGTTGTTCACACCGATGAGGAGAAGGAAAGGCTGAGAAAGAGCATCTCCAAGGAGGGCGTCAAGGAACCGGTCAAGATAACCAGAATCGGCGGTATCATTCTCGATGGAAATATGCGTTACGAAATTGCCCGGGAGCTTGGAATTGAAGTTCCGTTCACTTATGCCAGCTTCAGCGACTTGTTTTCTCTCACCATCCAGAACCTAAGACGTTTGTTCAGGGTTCTATGCTATAAAATGAAGAGACTAATAGGTCATCTCGGTGAGGATTAGGGCCATCGGCGAAGGAATTCTGAGAGCATGAAAATCAAAATCGTGGCTATCGGCAAAATACCGTCTCTGCTCCTCCAACGATTACCGGCAAAGCTCGTAGAAACCTTCAAACCTCTTGTTGATGGATATTCGGTAGTTACTTCGGGAAGCATCCCCTTGACCGCGTTTGACGCCCAGCGGCGGCAGTATCGAGCTGAAACCATCCTCCACCAGTTGGTTTATGGGGGAGAGAGGGACGCCGTCATCCTAGGAATCGTTGACGTGGATCTGTACGTCCCGGACCTTAATTTCGTTTTTGGTCTCTCTCAGCTCTTGGGTCGAGGGGCTCTGGTGTCAATCCACCGCCTGAAACCGAATTTTTACGGAGAAACTTCGGATCCAGAGTTACTCTGGGATCGAACCCAGAAGGAGGCGATTC
>JACIWF010000124.1 GCA_014361095.1 Hadesarchaea archaeon
AAAAAATGAGAGAGGAGATAAGAATCGGCCGTAGCTTCGTGGCGTCATTTCACGGAAAAGCGCGGGGCAGAATACTGACGATGTTTGGCCCGCATGCACCTTACACATGCTCCACCGATTGTCTTCTTAAAGTCAAGGAGCTGGCAAGGAGGTTCCAGGTTGGCATCCACATTCACCTCGCAGAGAGCAGCGAGGAAGTGAAACAGACAACCGAAAAATACGGCAAACGTCCAGTGGAGTACTTAAATGCAATAGAATTTCTCGGCCCTGAGGTTCTGGCCGCCCACTGCGTTTGGGTCACGGAGCGGGAGATTGAGATGATCAGAGACAAGGGTGTTAAGCCGGTTCACAATCCAACGAGCAACATGAAGATGGGCTCTGGTATTGCACAGGTTCCGGAAATGCTTGAGTCGGGCATACCGGTGGCTCTCGGAACCGATGGCGCCGCTTCTAACAACACCCTTGACATGTTCAAGGAGATGAAACTGGCGGCGCTGCTGGCAAAGGCACGAAAACTTGACCCGGCGGTTCTGCCCGCGATGAAAGCGCTGGAAATGGCGACCATAAACGGGGCCACGGCATTGGGTCTTCAGAAGGAGATCGGTTCGCTGGAGGTAGGTAAAAAGGCCGATCTGATTGTCGTGAACCTGAAAAAACCGCACCTTTCCCCAATGCACGATATCGTCTCCCATCTTGTCTACAGTGCCAGCGGTAGCGACGTTGACACGGTCGTCGTTGATGGGAAGGTATTAATGGAAAGGGGCGAGGTGCTCACGGTCGATGAGGAGAAGGTTTTAAACCTGTCACAGAAAACTTCTGATGATTTGGTTTCAAGGTTGGGTGGAAATAGTTGAGCTATAAAGTCAAGGACATAGGCCTAGCCGCTGCCGGGCGTCGGATGATGGAGTGGGCGGAAAGCCACATGCCAGTTCTGGCCGAGATTCGCCGAGAGTTCTCCAGGACCAAGCCGCTCAGAGGAATCACCATTGGCGCTGCCCTGCATACCGAGGCCAAGACGGGCGTGCTGGTCAGGACCCTGTTGGCCGGTGGAGGCAAGGTGGCGATAACCAGCTGCAACCCCCTCTCCACCAAGGATGAGGTGGCGGCGGCTCTGGCCAGAGAGGGCGTACATGTTTACGCTTGGCGTGGAGAGAGTACCAAGGAGTACTACTCCAATCTGAACTCGGTGCTCGATTTCAGACCACAGATCTTGATTGATGACGGTGCCGATTTGATCACGATGATACACACCCGTCGTCGCGAGCTTCTTGATGAAGTGATCGGAGCTTCAGAGGAAACTACCACTGGGGTAAATCGTCTGAGGATAATGGCTGAGGAAGGAACCTTAAAGTTTCCAGTGATAGCAGTTAACGACAGCCCTTCCAAGAGATTTTTTGACAACAGGTTTGGCACCGCGGAATCTACCTTTCAGGCCATAACTGGAATGACCAACACCCTCATCGCAGGGAAGCATCTGGTCGTTGTTGGCTACGGCTTTGTTGGCAGAGGGATCGCTTCCCGGGCCAAGGGGTTGGGCGCACTGGTTGCGGTTGTTGAGACAGATCCGGTAAAGGCGCTGGAGGCGGCGATGGACGGCTTCCAGGTTACCTCGATGGCGGAGGCGTCGAGGTGGGGAGAGATATTCATCACGGCGACAGGAGGCTACAAGGTCATTCGTGCGGAACACATGAAACAAATGAGGGATGGGGCGATTCTTTGTAACTCCGGACATTTCAACGTTGAAATAGATTTGGAGGGACTCAGGAGGATGGCTGTAAGCAGCAGGGAAGTCATTGAAGATGTCAGGGAGTTCAAGCTGAAAAATGGCCGCAGGATTTATCTTCTCGCCGAGGGACGCTTAGTCAATCTGGCCGGGAAACGCTCGCTCGGCCACCCGATGGAGATTATGGATATGAGCTTCGCCCTTCAGGCACTGAGCGTGGTCTATCTTGCCAAGGTTGGGAGAGGTCTGGCGCCGAGGGTTTATGAGGTGCCTGCTGAGATTGATAGAAGAGTTGCAGAATTGAAGTTACGGTCAATGGGAATAAAGCTGGAAAGGCAGACCAAGGAGCAGATGGAGTATTCGGCTTCGTGGAGTTTTGGAACTTAATTTATCAGTGATCAGATGGTTGAAAAATATCAGCCGAGCCTGCGTAGTTTCATCAAACTTTCAAAGAGATACAGCGTAATCCCCGTAAGTACAATAATAAAGGCCGCCAATGATCCGGTTCTGTCACTCTCGGCTATTGAAGAACCGGTGTTCGCGTTTGAGAGGGATGGAACCTCAATTTTTGGAACTGCCGATGAGGTTCAGGTTTTCGGAAAGCGTCGACAGCGTACCCCCTTCGAAATAATTTCAAAATTGTTACGGGAACAAGCCCCATCTCCGACGCCATTCAGCGGCGGTTTGGTTGGATACCTGGGGTATGATTCGGCGAGACCGATGTTGGATATGGAATGGAAGAGACCAGACCCCATGGCACTCCCTAACTCAATTCTTCTAAGAGTGGATAAGTTC
>JACIWF010000125.1 GCA_014361095.1 Hadesarchaea archaeon
TTTTAAAAATTTCATAGGTCACCGGTAAAAGTTTCAGATGAAGCCAGTTCAATTTTTTGTTTCGGAAAATGAAAAGTGAATTTTCCAGTCGCATCCTAATTAACAATACAGGGTTTAGTTATTGATGGGGTGATAACCATTGCTTCGAAGGGTGGCTGGAGCCATCTTGGTCGTCGTGGGAATTACCGTGCTAGTGCTCGTCTCTCTTTTTACCCAACTTTATCCCGAGCCAGCACCTAAACAGAATCTGGAGAGCGAAACGATTATAGCTCTACCGCCGCCCCGTCTTGACAGCGACTTCTCGATTGAGGAAGCGCTGCTCCTGAGGCGGTCGGTCAGGGAGTACACGGGCGAACCCTTGACCTTGGATGAGATCTCTCAGCTGCTGTGGGCGGCGCAGGGAATAACCGATCCCCGCGGCTTCAGGACGGCACCGTCAGCGGGTGGCCTTTATCCTCTCGAGGTTTACTTGGTGGCCGGAGATGTTGAGAACCTGGAGGCAGGCGTTTACAGGTATCGGCCTCAGGGACATGAGCTGGTCAAAATCCAAAGCGGTGATCTGAGGGAGGCGCTCTGCAACGCCGCGCTGGGGCAAACCTGGGTGAAAGAGGCCGCTGTCGATCTCGTCATCGTGGGAATTTATGAGCGAACCACGGTAAAGTACGGCGACCGGGGAATTCGGTACGTGCACATGGAGGCGGGTCACGCGGCCCAGAACGTTTGCCTGCAGGCGACTGCGCTGGGGCTGGGAACGGTGACCGTTGGAGCCTTTTACGACGACCAGGTGCAGAAGATCCTGATGGCTCCTGAAAATGAGAAGCCGTTGTATGTGATGCCGGTGGGCAGAAAATAAAAATTCACTGGGAAAAACGGCCGGCAACTAACCCTAGAGTCAAGGTTCTCGGTAATGTCAATTTGGTTTGTGACATTGTGATTAGCTGAAGTTGGATATCCACAAGCGAGGCGCAACGCTTAAATTTCACATTGGTGCGGGGGAGGGGATTTGAACCCCCGAACTCCTTCGAGACCAGCCCCTCAAGCTGGCGCCTTGGGTCGGTCACGCGGACCATTGACCTGGCTAGGCTACCCCCGCGCCAGCAGAATTATCGCGTTTGTCTTTTAAAAATCAGAGCTTTTTGACCAGCTTGGGGAATTCCTCGAACTTGGCCTGGAGGGATTCAACCGCTTTCAGTATAATCTGTTCCGGCGGCAAAGTTCCCGTGGACTCAACCCTGAAGATGAACTTGGTCGGGTCACCTGAGACCTTGACCGCTTTAGAGGGGCAAACCTCCATGCAGGTTTTGCACATGTTGCACTGCGTCAGGTCTTTAACCCGAACCCTTTTCTCATCGATTTCGAGTATGTTTCTGGGACAGGCCTTGACGCAATCACCGCAGGCGTTGCAGAGCTTGGGGTCAAACTCCAGAACCGGCATGTACTTATAAGCCACGACTCCGGGTTGCCACTTGGCGTGCTCCTTGCCCAACCCCAGACGGGCGATGGCCACCAGCTCCAGCCGCTGCCCGTTTTCCAGCCTCACGATCGGGATGGAGCTGTTGACCGGCCTGACCTCCTCATCTGATGGGTTGAGTGAGCCACTGTAAACCATGCCCGGTCCCTCCGCCTTGAGTTCAAGTTCTGCTGAGCATTTTTCGCAGCGTCCCTCTCGGCAGCCGCACTCGCTGGGCAGCACATAACCCTTGAGTGGAGTGGTAAGCGGCACCATGGCCAGCCGGTGCGCGATCACCTCATCATACATCGCGGAATCGTTCACCTTGAACTCCACCTCGTCAACAGCCATTATCGGCACATCGCGTAAGGCCGCCCGACGGATGGAGTTGGCAAAGGCAGGGTTCGCGTCTGCGAGCACGAACTCCATCTCATCGCCATCGAGTTTTCTGATTTCGATCTGCATACCAACACCAAAATCGTCTTTCAAGATGTTGTGTTCAGCTTAAATATTGCTTTCGGTGGAGCTTAAAAATGCAGCTGCCATGCTCAGAGGGATAATTCCGGGCCCTGGGCTAAAATGGCGCCCTTCGGCAGAGCACTTGCTCCTTGGCCGGGATTTGAACCCGGGGCGGAGCCTCGACAGGGCTCCATGTTAGACCGGGCTACACCACCAGGGCCCAAACTCATTAAATAATCTCCCAGTTTAAGACGGTTATGTTGTCAATTCGCAGGCAGAAATCTAATCACCAAATCCGCGTTCTTTAAAACAACGAAAGCGTATGTATTAAGCTACTCGGCCGAATGTTTTCCTTAAAAAAGACCTGCTCGAAAGGAGCTGTGGACTACGTAGGTGCGTAGAGCGTATCTGGTAATTTTTGACAAACAAACAGGCAGGAGCTTATCTGGCTGGCATTATGGTAAGCTGCGAGAGTTGGGGGCCCGGTGGATCCAAAGGTCTGCCATCGGAGCGGACGGCTTGGGCGTTGCAATGGAGCTTTTGCGAACGCTTCGGAAATTCGGTGCCAAG
>JACIWF010000126.1 GCA_014361095.1 Hadesarchaea archaeon
ATGTTGATGTCGTAAACCAGCATGGCCCGCCCGCTTTTCATCTCGTAAGCGATGTCGAACGGCCTCATGTGTCGGTCAGGATAGGTGGCCCTCACCGGAGAGGAATTTATGTTGTGGTTCTCCACCCAAGTGCTGCCGTTCCAGACATAGACATCCAAATAAAGGTCCGCACTAAGGGTGACCACGATGTTCTCGTACGACAGTTTGCTCACCGGGTTTATCGCGACCCTGATTGCCCTGATTTCGGAACCCGCCGTTGGCAGTTCAACCTCCGCACCCCACGCGTAGCCGTCCCAGGACCTGACCTTCGGTGATTGGAGTCCATAGGTGCCGGTGGCCGAGCGGTAGGCGATGAAGGCGCGGCTGCGGCTGCTGGTGTTCTCTGCAGAGATAAAGCTTCTCAGCGTCAGGTAGACATCATCATCGCTGGCGGTATTCGCTATCGTGCCGCTCACATGCCTGGTGTTGTCCACAACGGTGAAGCTGGTCGGCGTGTAGGAGTTGGCTGGTCCCACGTTAAACTCAGCAATGTTTTCATACACACCATCATCGGCGCGCGTGTCGGCGATCGAGCCACCCGAGATCGTGCCCTTTCTGGTGCTGCCGTCTGCCAGAGTCGTTGGCTCGGACCCCACGTTGTCGTACTTTTGGAAGAAATAGGTTGGGGCGGTGGCTGTCCAAATAAGATTTTCCAAGGCTGAAACGTTTTCTAGGTCGAAGATGCGGGAGGTAAAGCGCCCCTGTGTGTAACCAGAGATAAGTCTCACGGTGTTATTCACGTTTTCTGTATTTTCGTGAGTTCCTTGGGCGAAGTCTGCGTCCACGGTGTCTGAGGCAGTTGGGTCGGCGACAATCACCGTCCAGTCGTCACTCAGTACGCTCCCGCCAGTAGAGATCAGCTCAGTGCGGAAGTAGTATGTGGTTGGCGGTGTGGTGAGTTGCGGCGAAGTTAACAGATAGGATCTGGTCACTGAGCCGTTGAGCGTGCCGATGCTCCATGAAATCTTGTTATACTGTTCATCGTGAGCGCTCACGCTGCCGCCGTTTGCATCTATCACCTCCCAATCCTTAGGGAAGTAATCGACGATGACCGCGTTATCGACGGTTGATGAAACGCTGACGGTGATCTCCATTTCTATCGGTGAAAGGGGAGGTACCTTGTGCTGACCCACCCGGTCTCCGGAAAGGCGCCGGCCGAAATCAGCATCAACGCCACCCAGATGAATCTGAAACGGTGCGGCCGCGGCGAGTAGTCCACCAACGAGCTGGAACAAGAAAAATATGGTAATTATCTTGAGCAGCATTTGCCTTGATTTCACTTCGTCAGATTTCAGATGTCGCTTAAGCGACCGGCTTTTTATCCGGTGGCCTCTCCGTTCAAATCTATAAATTTTGCTGAGATCCCTCTGGTTACCAGCACCAGAAAGTTTGGCGTCTTTCGCCGGCAGGTGTTTGTTAGAGTTATTTCGATTCGCTTTGATCGGGACAGAATTTATCATGTTTGTAGGATGAAAAACCTTGAAAATGTTCTTAAAAAACAAGATCAGGCCGAGCCGATAAAGTGTAGGAAAGAGTCCCCACACTGAAGATGGCTCTGCCTCTAAAAGCCTTCCCACCAGTGGGGACTCCCCGATTGTCTCGGACGGTCTATGCAAGGGTGCGCACCCTGAGATCCGCTTCCTACGTAGGAAACTCTGTCGGGTGTTTTTCTCGGCAAAGTCGGTCAAGGAAATCTTTTCGATTTTAAGCGAAAGAATAATAAAGAGGCAAGGAATGTTTTTTATCATTTTCTTTCATTTTTTGAAACTTCTTCAGATTTGTTGGATGAAAGACTTTTTGAACCCCACCACCAAGTAATATTGCTGCCGCTTAGGGTGGCAGCGGGGTAGGATAGATGGTTGAAAAAACGGGAAAAAAGCGGATCGAACCACCTCAGGGTGAGTTGATAAAGCTGGGAATTCCCGGATTCAATGAACTGATTGAGGGAGTTCCGCGCGGGGCGAACATTCTGGTTTCTGGCGGTCCCGGAACTGGCAAGACCATTTTCTGCCTTCAGTCGCTTTACCACGCGGCCAAAGAGGGACGTGACTGTCTTTACATCACCTTTGAGGAGAGCCCGCCGAAGTTGAAGCGACACATGGAGCGTTTCGGCTGGGAGGTAAGTGAGGCTGGTGAGGCGGCAGACATGCTTCACCTGAGGGCAGGTGACACCAAGGGCGGCTCGATCTTCATCAGGATGCTCGACCCCTTTCGGATAACCCGTGCAGTCGAGGGGTTGGTGGAAAAGGCCGCAGGAAGGATCTCCATCGATCTTAAGGGGATACCGGATCTCATCCCGGCCAAAATGGCACCGTTCTTCATCGCAGTGGACTCACTTTCCGCGCTGGAGTCGGCCTTCATTCATAAACCGGAGGGCTACCGCATCTACGTTGAGCAGATCTTCAGAGCCTTTGAGAAGTCTGGAGCCACCACGT
>JACIWF010000127.1 GCA_014361095.1 Hadesarchaea archaeon
GTGAAGCTGGCAACAGCCCTCCGTCAAGATAGTAGAGACGTAGCAGTCCCATGGAGAAGGTCATCAGTTCGAACATATCATATATGTTGACGCCATCTATGCCAAAGCCGACTTTACCGTTTCTTTTGATAAGCTCTATAGCTGGAGCCAGTCCGTTGGCGTAAAAGGCGTTACTTTTGATGTTGAAGGACAGCCCGACCATGTTTCGCTGCCAGATCTCCAGTTCCTTCTTGGAGATGTAGATTCCGTGGGCGGCATCGACGTCCGGACCTAAAAAGCCGATTGAGTCGAGAAACTCGACTGAGCCGTCAACATGGTATTTCCTCTTTATCATCTCAACTTCGTAAGTACTCTGAGCGATGTGAATCTGGATGCCACACCTGTGTTTGTCGGCTATTTCCCGCGCTTTCATTAAAGTTTCCGGAGTACAGGAGAAGCAAGTATGCACTCCCATCATCCCTTGGACACGGGCATCTTTCTTGTAATTTCTTTTCTTGATGAAGGTTTCGTTTTCCTTGATACCCATCTTTCCCTTGATGAGGCTAACGCGGTCGGTGGCTTCGAAGGAGAGAAAGGCGCGGATGCCAGCCTCGTCACAGGCTTTGCCGGCGTAATCAAGCACGCCGGGGAGAAGATTTTGTCCCTCCTGAAGGTCCGCGGTGCAGGTGATGCCGTTCTTCAGCATCTCCACCGCAGCAAGAAGAACTCCAGTATAAACATCGCCTTTTGTACAGGTATCCTCGATTTTGGGCCACCACCAGCGTGTGAGAAGGCTGCCGAAATCTGTGGCTACCTCCGACTGCAACGGGATATCCATGTAGCGGGTTAGAGAGTTATACATATGGTTGTGGGGAGTGACAAAACCAGGCATTATGGCCTTTCCCCTGGCATTGATTATTTCCTCGGCTCGGTGTTTTCTCCTGATCTCAGAGGTCTTGCCCACGGCCAGAATTTTGTTTCCCTCGATGACCACGGCACCATCTTCTATAATCCTGTTACTTTCATCCATAGTCACCAAAAATCCGTGCTCGATGATAAAATCAGCCATAGTCCCCTTGTTGAATGTGGGCGAAATTCAATAAAAGCTTATGTAGAAATCTTTCCGGAAAGAATGCTAAATGCAGGCTAAAAACTGGAAAGTATTTAAAAAAAAAATAAACTCCTCTAGAGATAACTCTCTCTAGAGGGTGATGCTCTGCACCAGTTCCTTAACGTTAATTTTGCCGGATATGATGTCCTGTTTTGCCTGCTCCATTTCATCCAGAACGCTCTGAGGTATCTGGTCCTTCAACGCGTAGAATGGGGTTAAGGTGGCGCCACCTGATTTGAGGTCAGCCGCGTACATCGATTTGAATTGGCCCGCCTTGATATCGAGCATTATCGTCTTGTAGTGGGCGTAGGAATCCCAGATTGCGCTGGTCACGATGATGTTGGGGTTGATCGAGTGGGTGTCTCCTTCACAGCCGAAGACGTAAGCCTTGCCCGTTTCCTGGGCAGCCATGATGGCACCCAGAACAGGACCGTCGGTCATCGGCGCGAGAAAGTCCGCGCCCGCTTCGATCTGTGCCATTGCCGCTTCCTTTCCTAGAGTTGCGTCCATGAAGCTACCGGTAACGGCGTAGAGAACCTTTGCATTCGGGTTAACGCTGAGGACCCCTGCCTTGAAGCCCTTCGACCATTCGACAATGCCAGGGACTTCAAGCGGGCAGAGAGTACCAACAACGTTTGTTTTTGTCATTCTGCCAGCGAGAATTCCGAGCAGGTAGTAGGCCTCCTCTAGGTACACCCAGACAACCGAAGCGTTGGCCGGGAAATCGGGCGCCAGCATTGCAGTGGTGACAAAGTATGAGTTGGGGTACTTCTGGGCGGCTTCTCGGGTTGTGTCCACAAACTGAGAACCATGTTGAATTATCAGGTCGTAGCCTTCCGCAGCATAGCCGCTGGCGATCCTCACAGCGTCTGGTACCGCGACCTGTTCGGTGTAAGAGAATTTGTCGGCTATCCCCTCGGCAACCAGCCTCGACACTGCCTGGTAAGCAGGGCCGTTCCAAGTGAGATCGGTTATCACGTCGGGTAGCAACAGGGCTATCTTCCACTGTTTTGCTGTTGTTGGGGTAGTAGTGCTCTGAGGTTGGGTCACGACGTAAGCAGCTGCCACTGCGATAATTGCGATCACTAAAATCACACCGGCAATCATTCCAGTTTTAGGCATTCTTAACCTCCATCGGGAAACTTCAAGTTAAGTCGATATAAACCTTTGGTCAATTGCATTTAAATCGTTATTAACACTTTTATGCAAAATTAACGCGT
>JACIWF010000128.1 GCA_014361095.1 Hadesarchaea archaeon
GCGGGCCTTCGATTGATGGCGATTCAAGTTATAATCGCTTAACAAAAAACGCTTTGAAAATTGATGAGGTTAGTTGAGGAAAATTAGCAAGTTGCTTAAATGAAACTTAATTAATAAGCCAGAAAAGATGAGTTGTAAGCGGGTTTAACGTGAAGATAAGTTATTCCGTCCTCCGTGTTCTGACGCTGGCGATCGTCGCAGTGGTGGTGCTGGCCACGCTGGGAGCGGTTGTCCTTGGGGTTTATGGAACTACCGGCGAGGAATTCTATCATTCCAGTTTGTCCCGCAACACCAGCCCCAGCGTGCCTCCGGATGAACTGGCGGAGCTTGTGGCGGGCAACTCAGGTTTCGCGTTGGATCTCTATCAGATGGTTCGCGGTTCCGATGGCAACATTTTCTACTCTCCCTACAGCATCTCCCTGGCACTGGCGATGACCTATGCCGGCGCCCGCGGCACCACCGCCCAGGAGATGGCCGAGGTGCTCCACTTCACCCTGCCCCAGGAAAGGCTGCATCCGGCATTCAACGCGCTGGACCTGGCGCTCATGGCCCAGAACAGCGAAAATTTCCGGCTCAACATCGCCAACTCGATCTGGGGGCAGGTTGGCTTTGAGTTCAAACAGGAGTTTCTGGATGTACTGGCCCTGAACTACGGGGCCGGGCTGCGCGGGCTGAACTTCCGGGAGAATCCCGAGGCGGCCCGGGTCAGGATCAACGACTGGGTGAGCGAGCAGACGAATGGAAAGATAAAGGACCTGATTCCGCCCGGGGCCATTGACACGCTGACCAGGCTGGTGCTGACCAACGCGATCTACTTCAACGCGGTTTGGAGATATCCATTTTCGGAGAACCTCACCAGCGATGGCGCCTTCACCCTTCTCGATGGTTCCCAGGTTATGGTGCCGATGATGTCCTGGCCCGAGGGTGAGCTGACCCGCTACGCCAGAGGCGAGGGCTACCTGGCCGTCGAGCTTCCCTACCAGGACACCACCGCGGCGATGCTGGTCATCCTGCCCGAGAGCTTCGAGGAGTTTGAGTCCGGGCTGACCTCCGAGCGCCTGCGGGAGATTGTGGACAGCCTGGAGAGCCAGAACGTGGTCGTGAAGATGCCCAAGTTCCGGTTTGAGTTCCCCCTGGACCTCACGGAAACACTGGCCGGAATGGGGATGGCAACGGCCTTCAGCGATCAGGCCGACTTCACCGGAATGGCCGAGGACAGGCTGCAGATCAGCAAGGTGCTGCACAAGGCCTTCATTTCTGTGGATGAGAAGGGAACCGAGGCGGCGGCAGCAACCGCGGTGATCATGGAACTCACGGCGGTTTTACCTCCGCCGATCACCGTCTCAATAGATCGCCCCTTCTTCTTCCTGATCCACGACACCAGCACGGGCGCGATTCTCTTCCTGGGGCGCGTGCTTGATCCCAGTAGTTAGTGGTTTTAGGAGAATGGCTGGGGTCCACGATACAAAAAAATGAGCGCATTCAACGCGAAAATCCCGCGGCAGGCAAATGGGGATTAAAAAGACGGGTTATTCAGGGCGGCATGCGGTTCCGGTTAAGCCCCACAGCTCGATGTTCCGGCGGGCTTCTCGGCGGGCTTCTCCTTCTTCTTAGCAGCCTTCTTTTTCTTGGCTATTTTTCAGATTAAATTTTCACTTAAAACTAATAAAATTTATGCACTCAACGCCGGCAAACGAGCACAACACGACGGATGATGTGAGACTGTGCCCTTTCCTGCATTCTCGTCGAAAATGGCTTTCCCAAATTTTTTTCTCCTGAGACGAAAAAAGTAAATGGGGAGCCGGGGGAGGCAATTGAGACAGATCTCCATTCTATTTTTGCTATTGGTGGTCGCGTCCATCGTGGCGGTTTCGGCTGCGGCTGTCTGGGTGAGCTGGCCACAGGCGGAAGGAGGAAAATATGTCACCCTGCGGGGCGAACTGCTCGCCTTGTCCATACAAGGGGGACCGACAATATACTATTTGCGTGCTGGAGACGTTGAATCTCTGATTCGTTTGGAACTCGAAAATATTGGCGACCTTGACGTCGGCCCTTACATTGGAAGGCAGATCGAGGTGACGGGATATCTTTACGATGATGAATCCCGGCAGCAGTGGATGGATGTCAGGGTTCTAGGGCCGGCACCCGCCTCTTGACTGGAGCTTCGGGTTCCTCCGTTCAGCCGTTCGCTGTGAGCAGCGGACAATTTAAGAGGCAGGGAACCGTTTCGGGTTAAAGACGTTTACCATGGTTTTTGGAAACATGGTCAACCGTCGCTTTGGGCAGATAATCTGAAG
>JACIWF010000129.1 GCA_014361095.1 Hadesarchaea archaeon
ATTGTTCATGGAAAAAAATTCAACAGCTGGCCAATGTAAAAAATTGGTTCCGGACAAGAAGTCTCCCCTATCTGATTGCGGCAAACCCAATTCATTACGGGAAACCCACCATCCTGAGCACCGTCGAAGCACTGGCCGCGGCGCTTTTCATCTTCGGTGAAAAGGAAAGGGCCAAAGAGATTCTCGCCGGCTTCAAGTGGGGGTCCGCCTTTTTGGAACTAAATCGGGAGCTGTTGGAGACCTACAGCAAGGCTAAAAATAGCGTCGAAATCGTCGAGATCCAAAAACAGTTCATGCCTTCAGCAACTATTTAAATTCCTCATGGGCTGTCATTCTCCTCACCGGCTTCCAAATTTTGACTTTGGAAATTGAAAACCGGTTTGTTCTGACCGGCTGGCAACTGAAGTGAACAACCCAACCGCCCGGAAGAGATAGCTATATTGTTTTAATTAACCGGAAAACTGCTAGTTCGCGGGCCATCTGTCCAGAAAAGATTTAAGAAGACCGGGTCGAGATAAGAAAACGGGTCAACTATGCCGCGCAACGAGGAAAGATTACCGCCGACGGGTGCAGGTCTGATAAGGTACTTTCAGGAGGAGGGCAGCGGGATCAAGATATCACCAAAAAGCGTCCTGGCCTTCACAGCTGTTGTAATAATTTTTGTCATCCTGCTTCATGTCGCAGGTTCCAGCCTGCTTGGTTTCTAAAGCTTCATCGTCTTGGCGAGGTTTTCCAGCCTAGCTATCCTCTGCTGGGTTGGAGGATGTGTCGAGAAAAGGCTGGCGATATTTATCCCCTGAAAGGGATTAACGACGAACATGTGTGCCGTCGAAGGGTTGCCCTGCCTGAGGGGTCTGTTTCTTGCCGCAGCTTCCAGCTTCCTCAAGGCACTGGCCAGAGCCAGCGGTTTACGTGATATCCTCGCTCCATCTTCGTCAGCCGCATATTCCCGTCCCCGGGAGATGGAAAGCCGGACGAGGGTGGCCGCAAAGGGAACCACAAGCAGTAGCAGCAGAACCAACAGCCCTGCCCCGCCATCCCTATCCCTCCTGCCGCTGAACAAAGTGAAATAGGTAACGTAAGTTATCACGGCGCCGATTATCGCGGCCATGGTGTTCACCAGCATGTCGCGGTTCTTGACGTGGGAAAGTTCATGTCCCAGAACTCCCTCCAGCTCATCATCATCCAAGAGATCCATGGCGCCCTTAGTAACCGCCACGACAGCGTGCGATGGTGATCTGCCCGTTGCAAAGGCATTGGGCACATCCAATGGAACTATGGCGATCTTGGGCTTGGGCAAACCAGCTTCGGCCGCCAGCCTTGATACCATGCTATGTAACTTGGGCTGCTCGGCCTCGCTGACTATCTTGGCCCGGTATATACTAAGCACCCATTTGTCAGCATACCAGTACATCGTTAGGTTCATTATAATTGAAAGCACGACGAAGAAACCTAAGCTCTGGACCATCGGAACTCCGGTGAGATAGCTCGCTGCAACACCGACGAGCAGCAGCATTGCCGTGAGCAACCCCATCAGCAGCGCCGTTCTTGTTAATCCGCTCAAGCTACCACCCAACTCATTTAATTAACTATAAAGATTTAGTTGATAAATTTTGCCCTAGTTCGCCTTAAAGTGTTCTTCAAGCCAATCAACTTTGCCCGGCCTCGCTGTAGCCTTTCCCTCGAGGATTAGCAGAAATTGTTTCACGGCTTCATCAGGGGTAAGATTGGTGGTATCTATCTCATGAACTTTATCAATGCCGTGATACTCGACCGCCTCCCAGAGGATGATATCCAAGGCCTCGGCTTCCACGTTCTCCCTTAATTTTGCCTCGGAGTAATTTCTGTCTTTCAGCCTGAGTTCCAGGACTCTGGGGTGGGTCCTCAGCACAACCACGTGATTAACCATTCTCTTTGGGAGCAGATGTGCCATAAGACCCTCAACCACCAATGTCCCGCGCAGGTTTCGTGATTCTCTTGCGAAACAGCGGCGTAGTTTCTCTATATCAACAACCTTAGTACCGTCAGGAGCAAGGGTGTAAATCTTGTTCTCCTCGATAAAATCATTGAGGCTCAGCAGCTTCGCCCGCAGCTTTTCGGCCAGTATTTTGGAAAAAGTTGACTTCCCTGTCCCGGGGGTCCCGCTGACCGCGATGATCAAGCGAGTCAATTTACCGCCTCAGAGCTTCTCCGAACGCAGGTCAATTATATCTTCGACCTC
>JACIWF010000013.1 GCA_014361095.1 Hadesarchaea archaeon
CCGCCGCGCTGGAGCTTACCGAGCCGGAACTTGGTTTCCTCAAGTAACGTCACGATCAAGCTCTTGGCATTGAGGACAATAGTAGCTGCTGCGATTTCTGACCCTGACCCGCTGAATCTCGGCCCGGCACCTGGGGCACTTTTTCCCTCCGCAATGGGCGACCTTAAAATCAAAGTGGGCCGTCCCGATTTCACCGCCGGGTCTCCTGTAGGTGCTGACGCTGGCTCCGCCGCTGCCGATGGCCCGAACCAAAATCTTCCGGATTGCCCCGTGCAAAGCCCGGATCTGGGTCGAGTTTAGCTTTCCCGCGGGGGTCAAAGGATGGATCCCGGTCGAGAAGAGCGCCTCATCCGCATACATGTTGCCGATGCCGGCGATGACGGTCTGGTCGAGAAGCACCGCCTTTATCGGGGCCCGGCGTCCTGCCAGCAATCCGGCCAGCACTTCCGGGGTGAACTCCTCAGAAAGTGGCTCCACACCGAGTCTTCCGACTATGTCCGCCTTATTTCTCACCAGATAAACGGCCCCGAAGCGCCGGACATCGGTGAAGACCAAGGTTGTGCCGCCGTCAAACCTGAAAATGATCCTGGTGAACTTTTCCCGCTCCTTGGGGTCAAGCAAGAGCGCCCCCGTCATGCGAAGATGGATGATCATGGTTTCATCGCTGGATAGCTGGAAGAGAAGATACTTCCCGGAACGGCTGATGTCCTCAATTCTCTGTCCCATCAACCGCCGGCGGAACTCTCGCGGTGAAATCCCTCGCAGCGGCTTTTCATCGAAGATCTCCACATCACTGAACCTCCTGCCCAGAAGTTTGGCAGACAGTTCCCTTTTTATCGTTTCGACTTCGGGGAGCTCAGGCATCTCAACCTAACTAACAGCTCCCGCCGCCAAATTAATCGTTGCGCTGTACCGAAATCTCAACGACGTCACTGGCGCGTCATGGTGAAGGACCAGGAAACCCTTCCGCCGCTCGCCCCGCCTTCGATGGTGTCGCCGTTCAACGTCGCCGTGAAGGGCCAGCTTCTCGGCGGGGAGAGGGTGTTGGGCACGGAGAACTCGATGGTTCCCTGCAGGCTTCCTGAAGAAAAGGTGCCGGAAACCGTTCCCGTGCAGGCGGAGTACCACATCACCGCACCGGTGTCCACGTCAAGAACCTGAATTCCATCTAAGTACAGGCTGCCCTGAAAGATGCCGTTGCTCGCGGAGATCTCCCAACTCATCGTGCCTCCAGACTGGCGGACCCAACCGTCCGTTGGCTCGGTGTGGCTCGCGCTATAGGACCCTGACCAGCTCCCCTCAAGATCTACTACTGCAGTCATCACTGCGCTGACCATCGCCTGGACCTCGCTTGCCACCACCTTGCCGCTGGCGTTGCCGGCTCTCGCCATCCCGGCCGCCTGCACAACCTGGGCAAAGGAAGCCCCGGTGTTATTCATAATCCCGATGATCTCGCTTCTGGTGAGATGCTGGATGATGGCGTTGGCAGCTGGGGCAGCAAATGAAGTGCCATAAGCTGCCTGAGGGTTAGACATCATTACTATGCTGGGATCCCCGGGCTGTCCCTGGTTGGCCTGATTGTAGAGACCGGTCGGACAGGTGACGATGGCGATGGTGTCACGAAGCCGCTCATTCCATTTCTCATTCGACCTCAGGGCGGCCAGCACCGGTTCCAGAGGCATGTTGTTGTTTCCCCCCGACATGGTGATGAAGAGGTCGTTGTAGAGATCATAGGGTAGCGACTGGATTCCGCGAAGCACGTTGCTCATGAAGGCAATGCGATTGTTGATGGCCTCCTGCTGCAGGTCCGGAGGCAGGTTGGACCAGTCTGACCAGTCACCCAGCTCGCCGCTGCCGTTCGTGTCACCGCTCCGAGCATCGTCCCGATAACCAGCACCCTGAGAGATGTTGATGAAAGTGGTCTTCCCGGGGTTAAAAATGGCGTTGCCCTGAGCGATGGCGTTCAACGCCAGAATCCACTTGTCACCGGGAGTCCTGCCATCAAGACCGGTTATGTTAACGATGTCGGTGATCGTGCCTCCGTTGGCCGCCGCCGTTCCGACGACATCCCTCCCGTGCTGTCCGTTGTCGATCGCAACCGAGCCATGCACGTTAATCGGCACGGGCTTAGAAGTGGTGAGATACTCATCACTTATGTAGACTCCGTCCTGCTCTAACTCCAGCGCCAGGTTGGGTATGGCATCGATGACCTGCGGCTGGGCCAGCATTGATGAGATGAAGGCTGCCTCAGTGCCGATATCGACCTGAACCAGATAATACCCTGCCAGAGGAATTGATCCGATGATAACACCGCCGCTTGATCCGATGACATCCTTAGCATCACCGAGACTTGTCTCCGGATCAAAGAAAACCTGAACTTGCCAGGGATATGCCAGCACGCTCACGGTTCGGCCACCAGAATCAGTGTAGCTGACGTTTGTTACTTCGGGATAGACACCAACGTAATTCGTGGCCCCTTCCAGTACCCCCAGCACCACCGGCTGGGTCGTGGGATGGGTTGTGGTGGGACTGGACTGGGTCGTTGTTGGGGTTGTGGTCGGCTCAACGTTGTCGGTCGTCCCAATCGCATAAAATGAAAACAAGGCGATGGCCAGCACCGCGGCTGCTAGAATTCTAAAGATCTTCGTGTGGCTCTTTCTTGGCTTCGGCTCCTCGGGTGCAGATCCTCTCGATTGGGTGTCCACATTTTTCACCGTCCTGCTAGCGGCGGCTCTGGTTTTCTCCGAAACTTCAGAATTTAACGGTCGAGAAGATCCCAATTCCTTCAAAGAAGATTTTTGAATAACCCGCGCGCCACAGTTTTGACAGAACTTAGCCCTGCCGTCAATCGCGGCGCCGCACTCATGACAATAAGACACTTTCCAGCTCCAAGTGGTATCACAGGGGCACCATATAAAGGTGTTTAAGCCAACTAGGTGAATCCCGATGACCCAATTTATAGAGCCCACACGCAAAAAAATGGCGGGGGTCCCTTCTTAGATTTTTGGCGATGGCTGCGGGAGATAAATAGACGCGGCGCCCGTAAGTTATCTCCGGGGCGAAAATCGATGCCGGCGGGAAAGCTCAAGTTTGGCCTCTATGGAAGGGAGGGCCAGCTGGAGCCCCGCCGCTACTCCTCGGGCAAGACGCAGTCCGACCTGATCAAGGAGATCCTCCAAGCCTTCGAGGACAACGACATCGTCTTCCTCCGGGCCACCGTGGGCAGCGGTAAGTCGGCCGTGGGTCTCAGGACGATAATGGAATTCGGCCGCGGCATCGTCTCGGTTCCAACCAAGGTCCTCTCTGACCAATACGCTGCCGCCTACGAGGGGGAGAAGTATTTTCTCAAAGACGATGGCACCAAGCTGAAGATAGGGATCCTCAAGGGACGCAGGAACTTTCGCTGCAAGTTCCAGATGGATAAGGGTCGCACCGTCTCCTGTGACAGCAGCTCCCTGCCCTGCAAGCGGCCCGTCGACTGGAGGAGCGGGGAACGCCGGATCGATGTCCTCCGCGAGTGTCCTCACTGGGGGTTCATCTTCCGTCCCGAGCTGGCCAAATCGCTGAAAGACGTGAGAAAGGTCCCCTACGAGGGGATTAAGGGCAGCTGGACCTGGTGCATGAAGGGAGACTGCCCTTACTGGGCGCAGTTCCGGGCCTATGTCGAGGCGGATGCCATCGTCATGAATTCAGCCAAGTGGGCGGCCGAGGTCAACGCCGGCAGGCTACCTGAAGTTCCCCTCACCGTCGTTGACGAGGCGGACTACTGGCTCGATTCCCTAGCGGTGAAAGTTTCGATCACCGAGCGCACCATCAGCTGGCTGCAGGAGATCGTCAAACGAGGGCTTGAGTTTGCCGAGGAAAACGACACCGGACTCAAGGAGATGATGGAGGATCTGAGCCAGGAGTGGTCCCGGTGCCTGGGGGGCGGTGGCAATCCGCTCAAGCTTGTGCAGGCGCTGGTGGACCTGCTCAACGAGACGGACGAGACCTCCGGAGATCTCCTCTGGAAGCTAGAATCGGTGCTGGAACACAGGAGCCACGCCGAGTGGGAGATCGGGGAAAAGGGAATCACCTACTTCGTCCCCGATCCCAAGATAGTGCTCGAGAGCATCCGCAACAAGGTCGGCGGCAAGTGGCTGCTGATGTCCGCAACCGTCCAGGATCAGAGGGTTCTGAGGGAGGTCTTCGGCATCGATCCCGTCTTCATCGAGGGCGAGACCAGATTTCCAGGAAGGCTGGTGAGGAGAAGGCTCGGCTCTGAGGAAATCATCAATTACCGGAAGTGGGCCGACGAGAGGTTCAGGAGGAAGTACTGGGGGATGCTGGAGAGGATAATGAGAAAGGCCAAGCGCCCGAGCTTCGTGCCCGTCCACGCCCACACCTACCTGCCGCCGGGCCTCAGGGAGAAGGTGAGCCAGGGCGGCGATTGCTACACCTTTGACGACATCATGTTCACTACTAAGATGGATCGTGGGGCTGATCTGAAGGGGATCAGGAGCATCATCCTGCTCAAGTTTCCCTTCCCTGACCGCTCCGACCCGCTGCTCAGGGGCATGGAACGAAGGCTCGGTCCTGAGGCCTTTCGCAGCTACTACCGCGACATCTCGGCTAGGGAGTTTGTCCAGCAGATCGGGAGGGTCCTGCGCTCGGATGATGACGAGGCCGAGTTCTGGAGCCCTGATGGAATGTGCCACTCTCAGCTCCGACAGCTCTGGAAGGGAGAAATTGTGGAGGGGGATTCTTGAAAGTTACCGAGAAGCTCTGGCTGGGAAAGCTCACCACGCCGCTGCCCGATCGCCATCTTCCCATCTACAGTTGGTTCGAGATGAAGGAGGCCTTTTCCCGGGGGCTGGTGCTGCTGCTCGCGGACACCTGGGGATTGGGCGAGAGTGATCTGGTCCTCGACCCATTTTGCGGCACCGGCACCACACCGCTGGCCTGCCGGGAGCTGGGGCTGGACTGCATCGGCTATGACGTCCACCCCGTCCTCCTGCTCGCGGCGCGGGTCAAGCTGCGAGATTACGACGCGGCTAAACTGAAAGAACAGGTGGAGAAATTTTTGAAAGATAAATTCGAAAGACAGGAGGTTGATGCCCCGGGCTTTGTCACCCGGGTTTTTCCCAGAGCGGTCTTGGAGGAAGTAGTTTCGGTCCGGCAGAGGATATTTGAGATGGATGACGAAGCCATCCGGGAGTTCCTGCTGCTGGGGCTGGCGATCGCGGCAATGAGGTGCAGCTGGGCACACAAGGATGGTGCCGCGATAAAGGTGGTGAGAAGGCCGATACCGCCGCTTCTCCGGGAGCTGGGCAGGCAGCTGCGAAGGATGTGCGGAGACATCGAGAGATTCAGGGCAAAGGGCTCAAGGGTCAGGGTCGAGTTCTGCGATGCCAGGAGGATGAACCTACCCGATGCCAGCGTGGATGCCGTGATCACCTCCCCGCCCTACCTTGGGAAGAACGAGTACTTCTCCGCCTACCGCCTGGAGCAGTGGATCATGGGGATCGAGGGACCGAGGCCGAGTGATCTCATCGGGAGCGGCGAGAGCGATTTCTCCGAGGTGGCCGACCTAGTCGGGGAAAAGCCGCGGGAAAGCTTGAGTTACTTCAGAGACCTGTTTGAGGTGATAAAGGAAATTAAACGGGTCTGCCGGGCGGGGGCCAACATCTGCCTGGTGGTTTCTGATGGCTGTCTCCCCGGCGGCCCCGTCGACGTCTGTCAGACCCTGGGCGAGCTGGCGGAGAGGGCCGGCCTCAGGGCCAAGAGCCTCGTCATCGTGAACAAAAGGTACTGTACCACGCCATCGAGGAAAAAGCTCGGCATCACCAAGGAAGGGCTGCTCATCTGGAACAGGTGATCGTCAAAGTGGTTTCACGGTCACAGGTCGATCGCGGCAGAATAGTGCATCAATTGGCGCCTTGGCTCTCCAGAATTCTGACGCACTGAGGCGGGATCTCCGGGGCCAGGTAGACCCTGTCCGAGGCCTTCAAAATCTTGATGCCCATCTCCCTGGCCCGCCTCACATCCACGGCCAGCACCACGGGATTCTCGGTGCGGACCTTTCCTGCCTCCAGGGCCCTTTCCACGGTGGGGGAGAGGTGAACCATCCTTCTGGCCAGCGGCTTCAACCCCTCGGTGGTGGCCTGCTTCACCGCCTCCGGGGCCACTGCATAGTAAAGGACATCGACGTCGGCCTCGGGATAATCAAGCTTCACCTCAATCGAATGGCCGTAGCGGGCCCGGATCAGCTGCCGGTCAAGCTCATATCTGCCCTTGGTGTCAAAGATGGCCACCTCCCTAATGTGCTGCGGCTTGACCCAGTTTATCTTCCTGCGGATGACCTCGGCGAGCTTCTGGACGCTCACAAAACCTTCCGGAGTTCTCTCGATGGTGGCATCGTGACGCAGGTGAAATGCCATGAGCCGGCTCAGCCTCTCACGCTGCTTCTCGTCCAGAAAAGTAAACTCCTGATCCAAGAGAACCACCCCGGGCGGTGCTCGGTGTATCTATCTTACCGCTTTCATCAGTTTTATAGTTCTCGCTCTGAAAGAAAAAAGTGTTAAGGGCAAAAAAATCAAACGAACGTGGGTATCATGAGGAAATTTCCGACAAGATTTATTGCCAGCGTCGTCGTCTCTCTTGTTGTCTTCGCGCTGATCATCGCCGCCTTCGATCTGGTAGTGAAGTGGCCTGTCTCGCTGCTTTCCCTCGTAATAATGGTCGGTGTGGCCTGGTTCTTCGCGGCGGGCTTGGCGGGAAAAATCTCCGGAAACAAGTGGAGCGTGGCGGTTCCGTCGCTGCTGGCTATGGGATTGATCGTGACGACTCTTATGGCTGGAGTTCCTTGGGATCTAACCGAAGAAACTGTAACCTTCAAGATGGAGGCCAGCTTCACCTACTTGGGGAGCGAA
The DNA here is from genome assembly GCA_014361095.1 of Hadesarchaea archaeon. GTDB lineage: Archaea > Hadarchaeota > Hadarchaeia > Hadarchaeales > Hadarchaeaceae > Hadarchaeum. The sequence goes on from JACIWF010000013.1 coordinate 6,912, forward strand.
GACAATCTTCCCATTGAAAACGTTTTGATAGGATTTCCGTGCCCTAATTTAGAAAATAATGCCTTATCTACAACTGGTTCTTGGAGGCTTTATTACCTAGAAGATGACAACACTCTCACGCTTCAAGCAGATGAATCAAAAGTTTATAGATTTAGAGAGTTGAGAAAATCCAATATTAAAATTATGGCACATGGGATTGACGTGACTCATATCGGACCAATGTATTTTTTTGAAATCGATCGTCTATATCCTCGTGAAGTTTTTTGGATAACAACTTTTGTAGATGTTCCTCTAGAGGACGCTGAAAAGGTAACACTCAGTTATACCGACAACCATGAAACCGCAGGAGGATATAGAGGCACGTTTCCTGCAGGAGAATTCGGCAAAGCAACGATTAGCCTTTCTTTCTGGGCACAATTATCTAAAAAAATCTGGGGAGACAACTATATACTAATTGAAAAATTCAGTCGTTCATTAGACAATGTGTGGGACTCATTTGTTAGATTATTTCCATATTAAGCTATGTTCAACTTTTACTGTTCATTTTTGAACCGTAGTATGCCGTAAACCATTTCCCAAGCTTTCTGATTAAGATAGTTCAGCGTTCCGTCTGGTCTGCGCGGCTGCATATAGTTGACGCTCCAAAACCGTGTTATCGGCCCGCCCACTGAACCATCGTCATAGATCGGACCCAGCGGCTTGAGATTCGTTGTAAATCCAATCGATGAATCCAGCTCAATAAACACGGGTTCAGTTCTTATTTGCGTGTCTATCTCCTCTGTATATGTTTGGGTGGTAACTATTGTCGCCGGTATATGATCGGGCTCCAAAGCAGTCCAAACATATCGCTCCCAGTATTCAGGACTTGGCAACGACTCGGTGGCATCAAGCCTGTAGGTGCAGGTTCTGACCAAACGCCCACCGGAATCAAGGGCCCTCAAAGTCAGCACGTGAGTAGAGGCATATCTTGGGGTTACCGTCAGCGTTGTTGTGGTTGTAGAAGACAAGCTCATCTCGGTGGCACCCAACCGAGCGTCCAGCCCAGCGGAATCAACGGCGAGCAAAACGCTTCCGTTGTAGCCGTTCCTCGGGGTGACGATCACCGTGGTCTGGCTGCTGCTCCAAGGCAGAAACGTGTAATAGGTGCCTCCGTAATTATATATCCTATAGGCAGTGTAGGTCTCGACGCGTGTCCTAGGAACCTGTCTCAGGGTTACTGTATAGATCTCCCTCACGTTTCTTATGTTTCCCTCCTGAAGCCTCACCGGATCGTCAAGAAAATCAGGTCTGGTCGACGAAGATCTGGTCACCCATGTCTCATAGGGCACCTGTCTGGTCAACGTCTGAGTGTAATACTTAATAAAATAAGCCTTGACCACTTGGCGCGTCGAATAAACTGGAACGGGCAGATACAGCCAGCCCTTTTTAACCCAGATCCACTCAGAGATGTATCTTTCAGTTGAGTAAATCGGAATCGGAACAGAGTATTTCACCGTGTAACTCTCCGTCCGATACACCGTGACCCGTTCCTCCCATGTGTAACCGGTGACGGTCCTCTCCTCAATCACGTCGTAGACTGGATTTCCCTTTTCATCCAAGACCGGAACCGTGCGCTGGGCGAGAAAGGGAACTGAACGTCTGCCGGCATAGCTGTAGGCCGCGTATCCCCGGGTCAGGCTTCCGTAGCTTTCTGAGAGTCGCAGCTCAAAGGGATTATATTTGAGCTCGATGGTCAAGTGTTTGTTCTCCCCAAATTTGACGAAACCGCTGACGGTCTTCGGGTCATAACCGGTGGCAGTAAAATCTAGTACATAATCATGGTCGCCGTCCTCAGTTACTACGATCATGAACCGGCCGACCTCATCAGTCCGAGTCTCATACTCCGATCCGGAATCCATCTCTGCAGCAACCACAGCTCCCGCCACCGGCCTTCCTGTATCGCTGTCAATCACCTCGCCCCAAATCACCGTCACGCTTCTCTCGATGGTGAACTGAATTTCCCGTCGGCTCAGGCCCTCCGCGGCAACAGGAGCTGCGAGCGCCAAAGCTAGACAGAACATAATGGAGAAAAGAAAGATCCGAAGCCTGGTCGGATCCCTCAGGCGATCAGCCTCCTCATTTGATTAGTTTGCCCTGATTTAAGAAGCTGAAGTTTCGAGATCTGAGGCAGCGCTGACGTCTGCTTCCCACCCAAGTCTTGTGGCCCGGTGACTTATAAAGGAAAAATTGGCGGGCGAATGGGAGACAGCAAGCATTATACGGCAGGCTAAAATAGGAGAATTTCGAGAGGTGAAGGGGGCCCGTGGCGCAGCATGGTTAGCGCGTTCGGCTGATAACCGGAAGGCCGAGGGTTCGAATCCCTCCGGGCCCACCAGCTCCTATATATTAGTTCTTTTACAGAGAAGTACATACCACTTTTAAGTCGTGGCAAAACCGGGGGCTTGTTGGAAAAATTCGTGCGACATAGAAATCCCCTTTTTCCCGCGGCGCCGCGGAAATCGTTTAACACCGCCCGCGAACCATCCTAACGGGTGTGCTCCATGTCAATCGAAGCCAAGCTGCAGCGGCTGAGATCATGCCTCCGGGCCTGCGACAGCGCAGTCATTGCCTTCTCCGGCGGAGTCGACTCCTCGTTGGTGTGCGCCGTCGCCCGCGAGGTCCTCGGAGACCGCGTCGTGGCCGTCACCGCCCTTTCCCCAACCTATCCTCCGGGAGAGCTGGAGGCCGCCAAATCGGTGGCGAAGAGGATAGGAATTAAGCTGATGGTGATCTCAACCGATGAGATGGAGAATCCTGAATTCCGCGAGAACCCGCCGGAGCGCTGCTATTACTGCAAGCGGGAACTCCTGGAAAGGCTGGATAAAATCAGGAAAAAGCTCGGCTTCAGGCACATCCTCGACGGCACCAACAGCGACGACCACCGGGATTTTAGACCCGGTCTGCGCGCGCTGACGGAGTTCGGAGTCATCAGCCCGCTCGCGGAAGCTGGCCTGACGAAAAAAGAGGTTCGAGAGCTGGCCCTGAGATACGGGCTGCCCAACGCGGAGAAGCCGTCCTCACCCTGCCTGGCCTCACGGATACCCTTCGGCCAGAAGATCACCGCTGAAAAGCTCAACCGCATCGCCCGCGGCGAGGACTTCCTCCGCTCGCTGGGCTTCCGCACGGTCAGGGTCAGGGACCACGGGAACTGGGCAAGAGTGGAGGTGGGCAAAGAGGAGCTGGGCCGCGCCGAGGAACTCGCTGACAGGATAGTCCCGGCATTAAAAGAGCTGGGTTACCCCAAAGTTGAAATCGATCGACGGGGTTACAGGATGGGTGGGGCAAACCTTTAAGTAATGAATAACATTAGTTGGTGGGAGAAAATGCCGACCTTCGAACCATCTGGAGAAAAAGAGGTCACCCGGGCCATAGTCGAGGGCTTCATGAGGGACTTCCACCGCTACGCGGAGAGCGACGTTATTGTGGTGGGTGGGGGACCGAGCGGGCTCATGGCCGCGAGGGAACTCTCAAGGCGCGGTGTGGCCACGCTGATAATCGAGCGCAACAACTACCTCGGCGGCGGTTTCTGGATCGGCGGCTATTTGATGAACAAGGTCACCGTGCGGGCCCCGAGCCAGAAAATCCTTGAGGAGCTAGGGGTGCCATTCACCGAGTCATCAAGAGGACTTTACGTTGCCGATGGTCCACACGCCTGCTCCAAGCTGATAGCCGCGGCATGCGATGCCGGGGCCAAAATTCTCAACATGACGCTGATCGACGACGTTATCCTGAAGGAGAAGGGACGCGTCGGTGGCGTGGTCGTCAACTGGACCCCCGTCTCGGCGCTGCCGCGGGAGATAACCTGCGTCGACCCGGTGGGGCTGGAGAGCAAGCTGGTCATCGACGCCACCGGTCACGACGCAGCCGTGGTCAGGATGCTCGAAAAGCGCGGCCTGCTCAAGGTGCCGGGCTACGGCGCCATGTGGGTCGAGCGCTCCGAGGACCTTGTCGTCGAGCACACCGGCGAGGCCTATCCTGGCCTGATCGTCACCGGGATGGCCGTCTCAACCGCCTATGGATTGCCCAGGATGGGGCCCACGTTCGGCGCGATGCTGATGAGCGGAAAGCGGGCCGCCGATGTCGCCTATGAGAAGCTCAGAGAAAGCGGCTGAAATTCCGCCCCAGATCCACCTTTATCAGGACAGGTCCTCCAAGACCCTGAATCTGGAGGAAATCGCCAGCTATTTAGTCGAGAAACTGGGCCAGGTTTCGGTGGATATACGGGGGCCGCTCTTTGCCGGAGCCGCTGGCGTGGACCTCAGGGGGCTGGCCCGGGAAATGGCGCTGGCGAGGATCCGCGACCCGATGAAAAAACATTTCTTCTTTGAGCCTCTTCCGGGGGAAATCAACCTGGAGCTGAAGCTGCTGCAGAACCCGGAGCAGAGGATTCTGGGGCTCTTCTACGATGGCGTTGCCCTCAGGAGGCTGGCCCTGAGGCTGATCCCTGAGGAGGAGAGGAATCACGGCCACCTGCATCTCGTCTTCACCAACCGGCTCTTCGGGACCTGGGAGGCCGCCGATGCCAGATATCACGCGCGGGTGAGCCTCTACAGCTTTCCCTGCCTGATCTCAACGACGGGGATCGTGGAGGCCCCGGCCAAGCCGAGGGAATTCTACGCGCTGAAACAGCAATCTCTAGCACTCGGAACCATCGCCTACGAAGAGCTGAAGGAGAGGTTCCGCGGCCGCTTCATTGACTACGACGACGAGAGGCTCACCGAAGTGATGAAGGGCTACGTCATGCAGGCGCTGTTCTACCATCTGACCGGCAACCCCTTCTGCGAGGTCAAGACCTGTCGCCTCTACAACGCCCACTGGCAGGAGGAGGTCATCCTGGCGCAGCTAGGACCAAAAGATAGCGAGTTCTGCGATTTTCACTCCAAATTGGGCCTGCGTCTTTTTGGAAAAGAACTCAACAGACGAGAAACAACCTGAAGCCGCCTCATTTTCGTAAATAGTTTGTCTCGGAACCAGAACCAGATCACTTTCTCCATTGCCTAACTACGCATAACCAGCGGGCGGTCCTCCTGCGCTATCCTAGCATCAAAAACTGCTGCTGAAAACAGTGCCGATATCTTTTTTTATCAATACACACTTTTGTTCACTAAAGCTTAAATATGTGCTTTGATTAATAATATCTCATACATGAGGAGGCGTGCAACTAATGAGGGATTGCGTTTGGCCAGATGAAGAAGAGACCCGGTTTGATTCAGACCGACTTGAGTCTCTCCCCCGTCGAAGTCTTTAGCTGCCTATATGAACGCTTCGATTATGCGTATATTTTGGAATCTGTGGAGGGCCCCGAGAAACTCGCTGAATACTCCTTCATTGGATTTGAGCCCCGAGCGGTCATCAGCGTGAAAGACGGTAGAATGGAGGTCCATGACAAGATCGGTGCTGAAAAGTTTAGAGACAAAACCGCCGACCCGTTAACCTCACTCAGGAATTTTGTTGAAAATGCCGGTGAAGATTATGGTGGCTTCAGATTTATGGGTGGAGCTGTTGGCTACATCTCCTATGATGCCGTCAGATACTGGGAAAAAGTACCTGAAAACTCGGTTGATGTCTTTGGTTTTCCCGACATGGAAATGGCTGTCTATGACGATGGGCTGATCTTTGACCACAAAACAGGCAAGGTCTTCTACTTCCACCATGGCGAGAACCGCTTAAATGAAATTGAGACCATTGCCAAGGAAGCCCTCAGCTCTCCTCGCTTAAACTGCTCCCAGCCAAAAGCCAACATTGAAAAGGAACATTTTGAAGAGATGGTGGGCGAGTCTAAGAAATACATCGCCTCTGGTGACGTGTTTCAGGTTGTGCTCTCCAGGCGCTACGAGTTCTCCATTCATGGCAGCCTCATCCCCTTCTACGCGGCACTCCGGCAGATCAACCCCTCCTCCCACATGTACTTTCTGAAGATGGGAGACCGCCAGATTGTGGGGTCAAGCCCCGAAATGCTGGTGAGGGTTGAGGGTGAAAACGTTGAGACCTTTCCGATTGCCGGCACCAGGCCGCGGGCCAGAAACGACCCGGAGAAAGACGAGGCACTGGCTCTGGAGCTTACCCGCGACGCCAAGGAACGCGCTGAACATGTGATGCTGGTGGATCTGGCCAGAAATGATCTGGGGCGCGTCTCCGAATATGGATCAGTCCACGTTCCGGAGTTCATGAAGGTTTACAAGTACAGCCACGTTCAGCACATGGTCTCACGGGTCGCGGGAAAACTTAGGGCCGGCTACGATTGCTATGATGCTTTGAGGGCGGTCTTCCCTGCAGGGACGGTGACGGGAGCGCCTAAGGTAAGGGCCATGGAAATCATCGAGGAACTTGAACCCGTCAGAAGGGGCCCTTACGCCGGGGCGGTTGGCTACTTCTCCCGTAACGGAAACGCTGACTTCGCCATAACCATCAGGACGCTGGTCGCGAATGGGAACCGAGCCTACCTGCAGGCCGGAGCCGGGATAGTGGCGGACTCGAACCCGGAAATGGAGTGGTTTGAAACTGAACATAAGGTCAAGGCCCTTTTAAGGGCGCTGAAGATCGCTGAAGGAGGCCAGCCGCAATGAGAGTGCTGGTGATAGACAACTACGATTCATTCGTCTACAACTTGGCTCAATACGTAGGGGAGCTGGGCGCAGAGCCAATGGTCCTCAGAAACGATCAAATATCGCTGAAAACGGCTGAGGAGCTAAGGCCCGACAGGATTATCATTTCCCCCGGCCCCGGCACACCTGAGCAAACCAAGTACTTCGGCGCTTGCCTTGACATCCTGAAGCAGATGAGCCCGAAAATCCCGACGCTTGGAGTTTGCCTGGGCCACCAAGGCATTGTGGTGGCTTTCGGTGGAAAAATCGTCAGGGCCAGTAGACTAATGCATGGAAAAACAAGCCCGATTGAGCATGATGGAAGGGGTATCTACAGAGGCATCAAAAATCCCATTCAGGCCACCCGCTACCATTCCCTTGTTGTGGATAAGACCAGCCTTCCCGGCTGCCTAGCCGTTACCGCCGTTTCCCTTGATGACAGCGAAATAATGGGCATCCGTCACCGGTTATACCCGATCGAGGGAGTCCAGTTTCACCCTGAATCCATCATCACTGAGCAGGGAAAGAAAATGCTGAAAAATTTCCTTGATGGACGGGGGTAAATGTGATTCGGGAGGCTATTGAAAAACTGGTCAACGGGCAAAGCCTCACCCACCAAGAGGCTTTCGAGTCCATGAGGGAGATAATGTCCGGCAGGGCCACGCCTGCGCAGGTTGCCGCGTTCCTCACCGCCCTAAGAATGAAAAACGAAACCGTCGAGGAAATCACGGCCTTCGCCCTAGCCATGAGAAGTTTTTGCCACGGACTAAAGCCCAAGGTACGTGGTCGCCTGGTGGACACCTGCGGAACCGGAGGTGATAGGATCAAAACATTCAACGTCAGCACAGCAGTTGCTTTTGTGGTTGCCGGTGCCGGAGTACCTGTGGCCAAGCACGGGAACCGCTCAGTTACAAGCAAAAGCGGCAGTGCTGATGTGCTTGAGTGCTTGGGCCTGAATCTTAACGTGTCACCTGAGGTTGTCCGGAAAGCTGTTGAACAAATTGGCGTGGGGTTCCTTTACGCGCCTCTCTTTCACCCGGCCATGAAGCATGCGGCTGGTCCCAGAAGGGAGATGGGCATAAGAACTGTATTTAATCTTCTGGGCCCGCTGACAAATCCAGCCCTCCCCGACGCCCAGCTTATAGGTGTCTGTGACGCCGATCTCGTGGAGAAGATCGCCAAGGTGCTCAGGGGATTGGGTCTGGAGGAGGCGATGGTGGTGCACGGACTTGACGGTCTGGACGAGATCTCAGTTGTCGGAAAAGCCAAGATAGCGTGGCTGAGGAGGGAAGAAATCAAAACCTTCACCATCACTCCGGAAGAACTCGGCGTGAACAGGGCGGCTCCTGAAAGCGTGGCTGGGGCATCTCCGATGGAAAACGCTGAAACAACCTTTAAGATACTCTGCGGGTGCCTCAAGGAAGGCGACCCAAAGAGGGACCTTGTGACCGTTAACGCCGCGGCTGGCATAATCGTGGGGGGAATGGCTGATGACTTTGCCAGCGGCCTAGAGCTGGCAAGGGAGTCAATTGAAAGCGGGGCTGCATACAGGAAGCTTAAGGAGCTTGTGTGCCTATACAATGGAAGCAGCTCAGAGAGGCTTGAGGAACTTGAGGCAAAATATCGTTAATTTCCTGGAAATCCTCGTTAAAGAGGCGCTGGAAAGAATTCACAGCGGGTACTACGAGGTAAACTTCGGTGGGGCTGGCAAGAGAATAAGCCTTAAGGACTCCATAATCAGATGCAGGCGTGCGCCCGTCATTGCAGAGATTAAGCAGACGTCTCCATCTCTTGGAAGTTTAAGGCGTATCACCAGCATGGCGGAGATTGCCATGGCTGTGAAGGCGGGAGGCGCCATAGGAATATCAGTGCTCACCGAGCCCGAGCATTTCAGTGGCTCACTATCCGGACTGGCCGAGGTGAAAAAAACTGTGAGTCTCCCAGTTCTTATGAAAGACATAATCGTCAGCCCCATTCAAATAGAGGCCGCAGCCAGAGTTGGAGCCGATGCCGTCCTCCTGATTCACTCCGTCTTTTCCAGAGGCACACTATCTCACACCTTGGATGAGATGATCAATCAGGCCCACTCCGCAGGACTGGAGGTCCTACTTGAAACTCACACCGTTGAGGAGTTCACGGCCGCGCTGAATACAGATGCTGACTTAATAGGCATAAACAACAGGGACTTGGCCACGCTAGAAGTGGACCTAGATGTCACCCGGAGGATTCTGGCCAAAGTGGACTTCGGGGACAGAATTGTCGTTAGCGAAAGCGGAATCCAGAGTCCAGAAGACATACGTCTCCTCAGAAGGTGTGGTGCCAGAGCCTACCTGGTGGGCTCGGCCGTAATGATGGCTGAAAACGTCGAGGAGAAGGTTAGGGAGCTTGTGATGGCTTATGGGGAGAGTTAGGGCGAAATTACACGGATTGACAAACTGGCTAGGAATTGAGCCAGCCTGCGGGCCCAGCGGCATCTGGTGGGGTTTGAAGAACCGGAGTCCATAATGAATGAGGTTTAGATCGGTGACCGGGTATGCAGAAGGGTAGATTCGGCAGATACGGAGGAATGTACGTCAGCGAAATTCTTGTTCAGGCGTTGCTTGAGCTTGAGGCCGCCTTTGAACGCATTTACCCCACAGAAGAGTTTCAGAGGGAATTCCACGAGCTGCTGAGGGACTATGGGGGCAGGCCCACGCCGCTCTACTATGCAAGGAACTTTAGCCGGCGGGTAGGATTCAAGGTCTATCTTAAGCGGGAAGACCTCCTCTGCGGGGGATCACACAAGCTCAACAATGCTCTGGGACAGGCATTGCTGGCTAAGAAGATGGGGAAAAAGCGTCTGATCACCGAGACGGCCGCTGGGCAGCACGGCCTCGCTACGGTTATGGCTGGCAACATCTGCGGCCTCAAAACCGAAATATTCATGGGCATCAAGGATATCGAGAGACAGGCGTCAAACGTCGAGAGGATGAAGCTGCTCGGCGCAAAAATCAAGCCGGTGAAGTCCGGGGCGGGTGTGCTCAAGGACGCGGTTTCAGAAACCCTTCGTGAGTGGGCCGCCTGCTCAAGAACAACGCACTACCTTGTGGGCTCCACAGTAGGGCCTCACCCCTTCCCGACAATCGTCGCGGCATTTCAGAGCGTCATTGGACAGGAACTTAAAAAACAAATCCTTGAAAAGGAGGGCAGGCTCCCCGATGCCATTGTTGCCTGCGGAAGCGGCGGAAGCAACGCCCTTGGAGCCTTCAGGCCGTTCTTAGAAGAGCGCGATGTCAGGCTCTATTTCATCGAAGGAGGAGGGGAAAGCCTAGGTGCTGAAAACAGTGCTGCGGCTTTCAAGCTCGGCAGTCCGGGTGTGCTCCACGGAAGCCTGATGGTGGTTATGCAGGACGAGTGGGGCCAGATCAGACCTTCAAGGACCCGAGCGGCAGGGTTGAACTATCCCGGGAGAGGACCTGAGATCTCTTACCTTTGCGAGACCGGCAGGGTAAAGCCAGGTCATGCGCTAGATGACGAGGTTTTTGAAGCCGTGCGGCTGATGTGCCGGACAGAGGGCCTTATACCGGCGCTCGAGACCGCCCATGCCGTAGCATACGTGCTAAACCATCCCGAAGAGTTCAAACCTGACGATGTTGTCGTCATTAATTACTCCGGAAGGGGAGACAAGGACATCGAGACTATCTTGAGGTATTTCCATGGATCTGCTTGAGGAAAAATTCCGGGAGCTTAAGCGATGCCGCGAAGGCGCCCACATGGCCCACGTCTACTATGGGGATCCGTGCCAAGATTTTTCGCTGAAACTTATCCAAACCCTAGCGGTGAACGGTGCAGATATTATCGAGCTGGGCATACCGTTCTCAGACCCGACAGCCGACGGACCGGTCTTTCAGGCTGCCTGTGAGCGGGCGCTGAACGCCGGGGTGACGCCTGTTGAATGCATCGAGGCCATAGGGAAACTGAGAAGCCTAGGAGTCAAAAATCCGATAATTGTGACCACGTACTTTAACATCCCCTACGTGATGGGCTTCGAAAAATTTCTGAGCAGGATAAAAGATGCCGGTGGCCAAGGGGTTTTAATTCCTGACCTGCCCCTTGAGGAGGCCGGGCCCTATTTGGAACTGGCGAGCGAAAAAGGCCTCCACCTGATCCTTCAGGTTGCCCCAACGACATCAGGGGAGCGGCTTGAGCGAATTCTCGAAGCAGCCTCGGGCTTCATTTACCTCATCAGCCAT
>JACIWF010000130.1 GCA_014361095.1 Hadesarchaea archaeon
TTTGGAAACATGGTCAACCGCCGCTTTGGGCAGATGATCCGAAGAAAAAAATCGTTTAGGAAAAATAGGCCTCGGCACGAAAAAGATTAAGTAGCTGGGATCAAGCTTAACTTGGTGGCTGGAGGTGGACAAGGTCAGTCGTGCCCTGAAGGGGATTGATAAGAAGAAACCCGCGCTTCCAATTCCTCTGAGTTATGATGACGAGCTGAGGCACATCTGGGGCAAGCGCTGGGGTGCCCAGAGCGAGATCGGGAGGCTCAGGGAGGTGCTGGTGCAGAGGCCCGGTCCCGAGATCGCGCCGCCGAAGCAGGACTGGAGGTGGTTCGGCATGAAGTCCGCGCCGGATCCGGATAAGGCGGCGAGGCAGCATGACAAGTTTGTTGAACTCATGAAAGGAGAGGGGGTAAAGGTCCACGACATGAAGGCCCCGCCCACGGCCCGAGGTCCCTATGCAGTGCTGCAGGGGCTCTGGGGGACCAGGGACTTTGGCTTCGTGGTCAACGGTGGCGCCATCGTCCACCGCATGTCGCTGCCCTGGGACCGGGGCGGCGAGGTCTGGTGGGCGAAGCGGGTCATGGAGCTGGGCTGCCCCATCCTGTACACGGTCCGGGGATCGGGAACTTTTGAAGGCGGGAACGTGGTCTGGCTCGACCCGGCCCACGTCTGCATCGGGAAGAGCATCAGGACGAACCAGGAGGGAATAGACCAGGTTGCTAGGGTGCTGGAGTCGGTGGGGGTCGAGGAGATCAAGGTCGTCCCCATTCCCGGCTGGCTGGAGAACACCGACTGGCCCGCCGGCGGTTTTGCCCATCTGGACTGCGTCTTTGGCTACGTTGATTCCGGACTGGCCCTGATCTACCCGCCCGGAGTCCCCTTTGACTTTCTGGAGTATCTGAGGGAGAAGGAGATCAACCTGATCGAGGTCCCGCCCGAGGAGGGGAAGGACTACGCCTGCAACACCTTGGCGCTCGCGCCGGGCAAGGTGATGATGCTGGCTGGGTTTGAGTTCACCCGGAGGAGGCTGGAGAAAGAAGGAGTTGATGTCATCGCCGTGGACATGAGCGAGTTTATCAAGGCAGGCGGGGGGCCGCACTGTGCCACGGCACCGCTGATCCGGGATCCGGGGCCGAGGCTTTAGGGCGACCCCAAGCAGGTTAATACATACTTTTGGTTAAAGAGACTAGTGGGCGGGTGCAAACCTGCAAAATTCAGACAAAAATAAGAAGAGGCCATACCTTATGGTAGAAAAGTTTGCTTTTCATTGCAATGTTTTTGCTTATGGGTCGCTAATGGATCCTACTCAGGTTGCAAGCACATTAAGAGCCAGTACAGCGGATGCAAAATCTAGGATGGCACCCGCTTTACTTAGAAATTGGAAGAGAAGCTATTCAAAATTTTCGTCTAAATGGCGCTGCAACGTTTTAAACATCGAACCATGCATGGGCAAAGTTGTAAGTGGAGTTTTTATCACAAAGTTAACGCCGGAAGAGCTAGATACGATAAAAAAAGAGAAGCGGGTTATTCAATTAAGTGGAGGTGGAAACAGAAAGGGAGAAAAGCTATCAGCCTACACTTTCGTTGCGGAGCCGGTTGAGAGGGGATGTTTCAAAAAACACGTGCAACTCGTCGAGCGTGCGGCCCGTAGCTACGGAACCGAATTCTACCAACTTTTTAAGGAGAGTTTTAACACGTAGGAAAGATCGTGGCAATGTTCACGGAACTAAAAGAAAGATGATTTTCAATAGTTAGATAATCCAAATGGTCTAGGTTTCACTAATCAAATCAAATTTTCGATTTCTTCCTCAAATCCCACGGCAATTGTGTCCACTATCGTCGGCTGAACATGGCCCCTTAACCCTTCGACCCTATCCAGAAGGGCATTTAGATCTTCCAGGGGGATGAACTTGCAAAAATCATTGAGCCCAAGTTTTTGAAATGTGGGGCGCGTCAATTCAGCTCTAACCCTCTCTTGTCTTTCTTTAGGAGCCACGATATACAGCTTGATCCTTAAGGCTGGCACCACTGAAATGAGGTCTGACATCCTGAGAAGGCCGGAATATATTGATGTGGTAGTTTCGACCTCAAACGCGCAAACCGGTGCATTTTGCCTGATCCATATGATATCGATGAGGGAGATTCG
>JACIWF010000131.1 GCA_014361095.1 Hadesarchaea archaeon
TATTCCGACAAGTTTTCCGTCATCATCAACTATGGGCAAGTGATCGAACCCTTTTTCAGCAATTATCTTGGCCGCGCTGATAATGGTGTCGCCGGGTTTTGCTGTAACCACTGCCTTTGTCATTAAATCCTTGGCAAAAGAAACGGCCGTCGTCTGTTTCATCGGCTTGAAAACCCTATCTGTGGGCAATCTCTCGACCGGCTCCGTGAGGAAAAACCTCCTCTCAACTATCCACTTTTTCAAAACGTTGGCGATTTCCCTGGCGCGCTTAAGGCTGCTCAGCGGACTAACCGGCACATCCCTGTCTCCGATCCTGACCTTACCCGATTTCAGTTCAGCGTAGGTCACTTCCCGGACAACCGGGCGATCTCGCCTAGGGACGCCGTAATCAACGATGTTCGTCTTGATCTCATCATCCCCGGCCCCGGCCGTTTTAGCCACTCGCTCGTTGATTACCGGGATCGGGATACCAAGACCCACAAAAAGGGATGTCCCATATCTAGCAATACTTGCGCCACGCAGGTAGCGTGCATCCATCTCCTTAAGATTCCCCACCGTCATAATTGTCCCCAGTGCCTTGGCGGGGTTATGCTGGGTGCCCTCCCAGAAGATGTAGCCCTGGGTTCCGCCCAGAAAAATTCGCGTCCCTATCCCGATGGTCTCATAATTAGGGTCCTTATTCAGCGGGCTCAGCTCTCCAGCACCAGAGTAGGTGACGTTACCATATCGCGGAAGAAGTGTACCCATATAGGTGTAAATGGTCTCGTTTCGAGAATTAGTGGCGGCGGTGTATTTCTGATAGGCGTTTCTCGGATTGCAAAGCACCGCCTGATTCAGGTCATCAACGGTAACACGAGTCTCGATTTGGGTGCGAGGATAGCAATCGGTACCATAGGCGGTGGCCCTGACCTCTACCTCCTTACCTCGGGCCAGATCCTCGATGACATGCCCACCACCATACTCCATGCCTTTAGTCTCGCTTAACTGGGTGGCCCCGATATAGGCATCAACGGCCGCGACCCCGGTGTAGGCTTCGACATCGTTGACCCAGACGCGCTGCATTTTTATCGGCGGGTCCGAGTGGCCGAAATTCAACCAGGCCCCGGAGCTGCACATGGCCCCGAAGGTTCCGGTTGTGACCACATCCACTTCCTTGGCTGCGCCAACGGGGCCCTTTTCCCTGACGATCTCAACCATTTCCTCGGCGGTCACTACCACGGCATCCCCGCGTTTGATCCTTTCATTTATTTCCGCCACCGATTTTCTGACCGCCGTTTTCTCCAGATTCATCACCCTAAGTTGAAAGAAATTAATAATTACTGGTATTTATATCTTTCTGTTATATAATTACTGCTAGGAATATAAAAGAAAATTGCCGAAAACTGGAAATAGAAGCGATAAATCAAGATCACATCGACCCCATTAAGTTCGGGTTAAACGAATAACCTGCACAGGGCATGCTTCCTCAGCATTTTTAGCACAGGTCTCCAAATTGTCGGGTATTCTGCCCTCACCAAGATTAGATCCGGCCCGGTATCGTTCAACGATTTGGCTATGACCATCAGCTTGATTTTGCTCGAAGACATCTGGGCAAGACACCCACCATGCCCCACAGCCAATACAATTGTCCCGGTCTATGCTAACCCTTAACTCTGACATTCCAAACACCTTCAATAAAGTTTTCTTCCTGTTAATAATCTGTTTTACCCCTGCTATGATGCTGATTTCATCCGGATAAAATCTGCTGCTGAGCACGATTAGTCCAACGTGCCACTCGTTTCATCTTAATGGCCTGACAGAAGCCTAGGAAGAATCTCGATGCTCTCAACCGGTCCACAAACTGACCATCAATTTTAAACCACGAAAAATGCTGGCGTAAGGGTTAATATGTCCGAGGAAAACATGTTACAGAGGTAAAATATGTTAGAAAAAAAGCCGGTGGTTAAAATTTATACCACCCCGACCTGTCCCTATTGCACCATGGCGAAAAATTTTCTGCGAGAGAACGGCGTTGAATTTGTTGAAAAAAATGTGGCGATAGATCACGCTGCCGCGGTTGAGATGGTAGAAAAATCAGGACAGAT
>JACIWF010000132.1 GCA_014361095.1 Hadesarchaea archaeon
CACAGGCGTTTGCCTCAACAGTTCCTGGCAACGGGAGAATGTGGCGAAAAGCTGGTCGTCCAGGTCGTTGCGGTCTGTGAGCACCACGATGGTCGGGTTCCTCATCGCAGGCTCGCGGACGATGCGGCCGGCGTAGAAGACCATCGTGAGGCTCTTGCCGGAGCCCTGCGTGTGCCAGACAACGCCGATCCGGCGATCGCCTGGCCTTCCGCCAGGGCGTCTGCCTGCCCCGGTCGCCATGCCCATCGAACCATGCCGGAGCCTGGCGGCGCGCAGCGTCTCCGCCACCGCCACCTGCACCGCGTGGAACTGATGGTAGCCGGCGATCTTCTTGTCGATCCTGCCGCTCCCGTCGTCCTCGAAGACTATGAAGTCACGGAGAAGCGAGAGAGCGTGCCTTTTATCGAACACGCCGCCTAGCAGCACCTCGAGCTGCGGCTTGCCCACGTCCTCTATCTGCTCCCCGGATACCGTCCGCCAGGGTTTGAACCGTTCACGCCCGGAGGTGAGCGTTCCCAGACGTGCCTCCAGCCCGTCTGAAATGACCAGAAGTTCATCGAATGCGAAGAGCGTCGGCAGCTCTGTCTTGTAGGTTTGAAGCTGCTGGAAGGCGGTCCAGATGGTCGCCTCTTCGTCCGCGGGGTTCTTTAGTTCGATGACGACGAGGGGGAGGCCGTTCACAAACAGGACGATGTCGGGCCGCCGCGTGTACTGGCTTTCGCTGACCGTGAACTGATTGACCGCCAGCCAGTCGTTGTTCTCCGGATCGTCGAAGTCGATCGCACGTGCCTGTGCGCCGGCTATGGAGCCATCGGGTCTGCGATACTCCACGGTCACGCCATCGACGAGCATCCGGTGGAGGGCGCGGTTGCGCGCCACCAGCGTCGCGCCCTCGGGGTTCGTGATTTTACGGAACGCCTCTTGCAGCGCCTCGTCTGGCAGATTTGGGTTCAGCCGCGCCAGCGCATCACGCAGGCGCTGAGCGAGCACCACCTCGCGGTAGTCCTGCCGCTCTGCGAAGTCTTCGCCAGGTGCGATCTCAGGCCCGTATCTGACTGCCCAGCCGAGGGATTCGAGCCAGGAGAGGGCGATGGATTCGAGGTCGGATTCTGTTATACCAGCGGTCATTTTTGTCCTCTCAGTGGTGCCTTGTCAGTCTCACTCATAGTCCGCTCTCCTTCAAAAAAACGTTCCGCATCCTTCACACGCAGCTCGCCGGAGATGAGATTAGAGCAGCGCGATCGGGCGGTGTTCGCGGTGATCTCCGTACCGTGCTGACCGCCCAGCCGATGGACTCGAGCCAAGCGAGGGCGCGGCTTTTCAACTTCTCTTTTTAGATGACTTCTGACGTAGTTCACCCCGGGTGGGGGCTTTGTCGTCTGGATGTTGGGGCTTATAAATCCAGAAGTTAAGCGGGTTTTTTGGTTTTGGTGTCCACAACCCCTGCGTTTTCTCCAAGCTGACTCCAAGCTTGCGTGCCTTACATATTTTGTCGAAATACCTTAGCACATTGAATCGTTCCTTTTCACTACGGGAAGGGTCCACATCTAGTGTGTCTCCAGAGAGTCGCGATTGGGGAGCTTCGAGCCAAGCCTGGTAATCTTGAAACTTCTCCCTTGAGAAGACCGCCATCCCGGCAAACAGATCAGCTAACTGAAGTAGGGGACGTTCGGCTGAAGTAGCGGGAACGATCTCTTCCAGGCCGAACTCTTTTTTCTCCAAAAAGTCCTCTAGGGTTTGCCAGTCCACAGCTGTGTGTTCATCCGGATACAACCGCCAAACCGCATTGTTTGGCCATCTCCTTCGTAACACATTTATGAATAGATGGTAGTACATTCGCTGGAGATTTGCGATGTCATCCCGTCCTAGCACATTGTGGCGACTGTCTTGGATATCCCAGATCAATACGTCCACGCGGAGTTTACCTGCGCGTGCCTTTTCAATAGCGATTCTACACATATTACATGCCGCAAACCGCTCTCTTGCACCTTTCAACTTGTTCCACTTAAACTCTCCCACTTCGGATTTCAAAAGTAGCGCTTTTAACTCGTTCTCGAGTT
>JACIWF010000133.1 GCA_014361095.1 Hadesarchaea archaeon
CGCCGAGAGGGCGATGATGTCGGCCTTGACCTCGTTGGCCTTCTGGATGATGGCCATCGAGTCGACGTCCCTGCCCATGTCGTAAACCTCGAAGTTGTTGACCTCGAGCAGCAGGGCTAGGATCGTCTTGCCGATGTCGTGGATGTCCCCCTTGACGGTGGCGATGACCACCTTGCCCAGCCGCTTGCTCTCGATCTCCTCTCTGGCCTTGGAGCCGGACTTGGCCAGCAGGATGTCGACCGCGGCCTTCATCGCCTCGCTGGCCAGGAGCACCTCGGGCAGGAAGTACTCCCCCTTCTCGAACTTGTCCCCGACGATCTTGGCCGCCGGGGCGATGCCCTCGTTCACGGCCTTGATGGGGTCCACTCCGGCCTTGACCATCTCCTCAGAAATCCTCTTGGCAGAATCAACGTCGTATTCAATAATGCTCTTCTTCAGCTCCTCTATCATATCATTCATAATCTAATCCCAATCTAACTACTAAAAATTGTATAAAAACCTTTGCTAGCATGCAGAGCCAGAGCCTCAAGATTTAAATAACTACGTTAAATAAGTAAACTGATAGAATGGTTTCCATCGAGATGCTAATCGGGACGGCAGTAGTTGGTTTGCTGGTGGGTTGCATCTATGCACTCGGTGCTCTGGGATTAGCTTTCATCTATGGGATATTGGACTTTGTAAATTTTGGGCATGGCGATTTCCCGCTAATGTTGTCAATGTATGTAACCTTTTGGCTGTTTGTGATCTTTGGGCTGGATCCAATTTTTTCACCAGTTTTGGCTGTCCCGTTGTTTTTCCTGTTGGGGATACTCGTCTATAAATCCGTGGCTAAGCGCACCATGAAAGGCCCAGCGCTTTCTCAAATTGCGGCGACCATAGGTCTGATGATAATGGTTCGGGGTCTGGCGCAAGTGGCCTGGTCCTCTGATCCGAGGAGCATACCCTTCACAATAGTTCGTGGTTCGATAGAGATCGGAGGACTGCTGCTGCCTCAGTCGCGTATAGTCGGTGCTCTGATAAGCATCGGCACTTTTATCTTGATTCATTATTTTCTTAACAGGACATACACCGGACTTTGCATTCGAGCCATAACCGACGACCGTGTGGCAACGGAAATATTAGGTATCAATACCGAGCGGCTCTACATGCTGTCGTTTGGAATCGGAATAGGCCTGACTTCAATAGCGGGGGCAGTCATGATGACCTATTCTTTTGTCGATCCAACGATAGGCCTCAGATACGGTCTGCTGCTTTTCGTTATCTTGTGCCTGGCTGGGCTGGGGACGATCAAAGGGGTGATTTTTGCCGGCTGTATTCTGGGAGTTATCGAGGCCCTAACCACGGTTATCTGGGAATCTCGGGCCGCCATGTTGGTGGTTTTCATTATTTTCATTTTGGTTCTTTGGCTGAGGCCTAAGGGTCTCTGGGGGAGGAGATAGCTTGAATAAGAAGTTTATCTCTGAGAAAGTCCTATTGGCAGCAATATTGTTTTTGTTCATATCGCTCATCCCAGCATTCTTTGGCTTCAATGAATACTATACTTTCACCTTCAGCATCATTCTGGTGTATGCCTGTGCCAGCACAGCATGGAATATAATCGGTGGGATGGCCGGACAGTTTGACTTGGCAGCCGCATCGTACGTTGGGCTCGGGATGTTTACCTCTGGAACCCTCTACACGAGATTTGGAATACCCTTTTGGATCGGCATGCCTCTCGGCGGGGTGGTAGCCATGGGCTTTGCCCTGCTGCTTGGTTACCCGACTTTCAGGTTCAAGTTAAGGGAATTTTGGTATGCGCTTTCCTCAATCGCCAGTGTGCCGATTCTAAGGACTTTATTTCTCGTTTGGGAGGACGTGGGCGGCCCAATTGAAAGATGGCTGGGCAAGCCGGACCCATTACTAATGCGTTTCGACTCATTCTTGCCATACTTTTACATTTTGGTCGGCGCGCTGGCGGTAATCTTGTATGTCAACTATAGGATAAAGAATTCAAAGACGGGTTATTATCTGTTTGCCGTTGGGGCTGATGAGGAGGCTGCGGCGGC
>JACIWF010000134.1 GCA_014361095.1 Hadesarchaea archaeon
TCTCCGGCCCTGAGCCTGCGACAGTTTTCTCCAAAAACCCTGACAAATCTGGCGATGGCTTTACTTCCGGTACAGTGACAAGGCATCAGCAGCTCAAGACCTAGCCGTTGAAGCTCCCTGGCGGTCCAAACTATCCTTTTCGCGCTGCTTCTAAACAGATGAAAGCCCCCGATAACTGCGTACAATCTTCCTGGGCCGACTATCCTTCGAGCGCTTTCAACCGTGTTAATTATCCCGGCGTGGGCACAACCGGTAATGACCACTAGGCCCTTGTCCCTGATCTTCACGAAAAGCGCTTGATCATCGGGCAGATTATCCTTAACAACTCTTCCCTCCTTCCTGGTCTTGAATCCCTTGACCAGTTCATACCGGTTTGTCCTTTTGATCTCGCCGCTCATCCATACTCCCGGCATTAACGAATAAGCCCTCCGATTCAGAACAAGCACACCACCTGCACCTTCGAGTTCCGCAACCGTGCTGGGTACGCCGATTTTCTTGAGCCTTCCCCGTTTCATCACCAATTTCGGCTTCAGCGCTTCTGGGTGAAGAATCACCGGTGTTTTTTTGTTGACAAACTTTAGAACTCCCAAAAGCCCGCCGGTGTGATCGTAGTGCCCGTGACTGATAACAATGTAATCCAAATTTCCCAGATCAACGCCCAGCCTTCGGGCATTACTCAAAACAGGCTCCGCCGCGGGTCCGGCGTCTAACAACAACCTGACGGTGTTTCCCGCAGATTCAACCTCGATAAAAAATGATAGCCCATGTTTGGCTACAAGATCGTGTCTATTCTTAGTGTCCTCGATCAAGACGGTAAGCCTCAGGCTATCCACTTGGCTCAAGTTTTCGGCTCCTCTGGTGGCTGAGGCGGTTTATCGGCGATGATCAGGGGGCGCCGCTCGACCATCATCCGGACGAGCTTGTTTCTGGCGCTCTCCAGACACCGCCAGACGGTGCCGCGCGAGATCCCCATTCTCTGAGCAACCTCTTCCTGATTCAAACCCTCCATATAGGTCAAACGCAGGGACTCGTACTCATCGTAGGAAAGATAGACCGGCTCGTTGGTGGATATCGGTCCACCCCCGGGAGCCCAAGGAACAAACATGGTTGGAGCTGGCACAGAACTGAGAAATCTCGGCTTCATCGGCCTGCCCGGTCCATGTCTCCGCCAGCACCATCTCCTCGGCATGGTATCGATAGTTTATGTTCATTCGCACGTAATAAGATTTCCCTCAAAGCCCAAGCGGGTTCAGGTGGTTGAAGATACCGCCTACCAACAGCGCAATGAGAAAAGTGCCCGCGGTTATCAGGACAGCGTCCTTCCACCCGAGTTCCTGTTTAAGGGCGGCCACCGTAGCTGCACAGGGCACGTAGATCGAGACGACTAGGGCAAAGACAAACAACTGCAGGGGCGTCATGAACTCCAGCAGGTTCGACGTCCCGGCTAACGCCACCAGCAAAACTAGCGCCCCCTCCTTCCTGATGAAGCCGTAGAGAAGCGAGATGATGGTCACTGCGGGCAGTCCAAGCCAGCCCGATGTTAGCGGAGAGAGGGGCTCGGCTATCGCGGCCAACGCTCCAGAAACGTGCAGAGCACCGATCACCAAGCTACCGATGATTAGCACCGGAGCCGCAAAGTAGATGAAGTGCTTCATCCTCATCCACGTCTTGCTTAACAGCGGCCTGAGCAGGGGCAGGCGCAGTGGCGGCATCTCCATTATCATCCCAGAAACCCTGCCACGAAGGAAACGGTTGAGAACCAGCCCGACGATGAAGATCAGGATCAGGATGATGCCGTAAATTAAAAGGGCATATTGAACCCCTAAGAAATATCCAACCGTGCCAAGGATAACGGCAGTACGGGCCGAGCAGGGAACCATGGTGATGAGAAAGTTGGAGATCAGCCTTTCCCGTCTCGTCGTCAGGACCCTAGTAGCCATGATGGCGGGGACATTGCAACCGAAACCGCCCAACAATGGGACGACTGCACGGCCGTGAAGTCCTATCCGGTGCATGGCCGAGTCCATCAC
>JACIWF010000135.1 GCA_014361095.1 Hadesarchaea archaeon
GGTGGCCAAAATCAAGCAGGTGTTTGTCAGAGAGGGAGCCGTTTATCAGGCGCTGCTTCCAGGTGGGCTGGAGCACAAGACGTTGATGGGCATGCCTCGCGAGCCGACGATATTCCGCGAGGTCAATAGCGTCTGTGAGTGCAAGGATGTCTATATCACTCCGGGAGGGTGTTCCTGGCTTCATGCTGTGGTCAGTATAAAGAAGAAGAACCCCGATGACGGCAGAAAGGCAATTGAGGCGGCTTTCAGGGGCCATAAATCGTTGAAACACGTGTGGGTGGTCGATGACGACATTGACGTTCACAACCCGCACGAGGTTGAGTGGGCGATGGCCACCAGGTTTCAGGGGGACAGGGACATCATAATGAAGAGGGAGCCCGGATCCTCCCTTGACCCCTCCTCGGACATGAAGACCAGGATGACCACCAAGATGGGGTTTGACCTGACGGTGCCTTGGGGAGAAGTTCAGAAGGGCTTCTTCAAACCGGAACCACCGTTGAAATTGAATTTTGATGATTACTTGTAACTCCGTTCGTTAGAAAATCGGTCAACCTAACGATAAAATTTAAAAAATCTGACAATAATAAGTTGAATGACAAAATCCGGATAGCGATTCTGGCCGTTGGTTCTCTGGTTTGAGATTCATTTCGAGGTGATCGTATGGCCGTTGAAGAAAAGGTTGAGTTAGAAAACCAGAAGCTGCAGGAGAAGCTGATCGAGCTGCAGCGGGAGATGGAGGAAAAGGCGAGGCTGGCTGAGGAAAGGCTGAACCAGCTGAAGTATTTGCAGGCCGATTTTGATAACTACCGGAAAAGTCTGGACCGGGAAAAGGAGCAGATCATTGAGCTGGCCAATGAAGGTTTAATCAAGGATCTGCTCGTGGTGCTGGATGATTTCGAGAGAGCCCTGCAGTCGATGAAGGAGGGAAAAGATAAGGAAGGGCTTCTTATGCTTTATAAAAACTTTTTCAAAATTCTGGAACAGCACGGACTGCGGCCGATTGAAGCGCTGGGGAAGAAGTTTGATCCCTACTATCACGAGGCGGTTTTGCGGGAAAAATCAGATCAGGAAGAGGGGACGATCATCGGGGAACTCCAGAGGGGGTATATGCTTAAATCTAAAGTTATTAGACACTCAAAAGTGAAAGTCGCGGAAAAATCATGTGAGGGGTGATTCTATGGCCAAGGAGAAGATCATCGGGATAGATCTCGGTACCTCAAACAGCCAGGCCGCGGCGGTGATCGGAGGCAAGCCCACCATCATCCCCTCCGCGGAGGGGGCTACCGTGGCCGGAAAGATGTTCCCCTCAGTGGTAGCTTTCACCAAAGATGGGCAGCTGCTGGTGGGCGAGCCTGCGAGGAGACAGGCGGTTTCCAACCCCGAGGGAACCGTTATCGGTGTCAAGAGAAAAATGGGGACTGACTATAAATACAAAATTTATGGCAAGGAGTACACCCCGCAGCAGATTTCGGCCTTTATCCTCCAGAAGATAAAGAGGGATGCCGAGGCGTTTCTCGGAGAGGAGGTTAAGAAGGCAGTGATCACCGTCCCGGCTTACTTCAATGATAACCAGAGAACTGCCACCAAGGATGCTGGCACCATCGCCGGGCTGGAGGTGGTAAGGCTTGTCAACGAGCCAACCGCGGCGGCGATGGCCTACGGTCTGGATAAGGAGGGCGAGCATAAGATTTTGGTCTTTGATTTCGGCGGCGGCACACTCGACGTCACGATAATGGAATTTGGTGAGGGTACCTTCACCGTGCTATCAACCGCTGGTGACACGCAGCTGGGCGGCACCGACATGGATAATGCCATCATTGATTGGATTGTGGAGAGATTTAAGGAACAGGAGGGCATTGACCTGAGAAAGGACAAGAGGGCGATGCAGAGGATCAGGGAAGCCGC
>JACIWF010000136.1 GCA_014361095.1 Hadesarchaea archaeon
CCCAGAATAGTCGCAGCGATGAAAAGGCAGCTGGAGAAGGGCTGGACTTGCGCCGCCGCCATGGAGCCCCAGCACCGCCTGGCCGAAATGATTTGCCGCAGGTTCAGATCGGTGGAAATGGTGAGGTTCTGCAACTCCGGCACTGAGGCCACCATGATGGCCATCCGCGCCGCCAGGGCCTACACCGGCAGGGACAAGATCATGAAGATGGAAGGAGGATACCACGGCAGCCACCCGGAGGCCGAAATCAGCGCCCGCCCCAGGCCGGAGCTGGCCGGAGCTGCTGATGCCCCGCTGAGCCTGCCCGACGGTCCCGGGATACCGAAGAACATCGTCAAGGAGGTTCTGGTAACCCCGTTCAACAACAAGGAGGCTGCTGAGAAATTAATCAAGAAGCACCGGCGGGAACTGGCGGCCGTCATCGTTGAACCGATGCTGGGCATAGCCGGGCAGATTCCGCCTAAGGATGGTTATCTGCAGTTCTTGAGGGAAATCACCGAGGAGAACGATGTCCTGCTGATCTTCGATGAGGTGATGACGGCGAGGCTGGCCGTGGGAGGGGCACAGGAATTTTTCCGTGTGACTCCCGACCTCACCGCCTTCGGGAAGATGATCGGTGGCGATTTGCCTTCCGGGGCCTTCGGGGGCCGCAAGGAAATTATGGAGCTTTTCTCGCCGGAAAGGAAGGAGTCCATTCACCATGCGGGGACCTTCAACGGTAATGCGCTGGCAATGGTGGCGGGAATGGAAACTTTGAAAATGCTGAACGCCCCGACAATCGACAGGATAAACTCGATCGGGGAATCGCTGGCTGAAGGTCTGAGGAAAATTTTCGCCGAAGCGGGGATCACTGCTCAGGTAACCGGGGCCGGCTCGCTGCAACACATTCACTTCACCGCTGAGGAGGTCGTGGACTATCGGAGCGCGATGACCTCGAATGAAACGGCTTCCAAACTGCTTTTCTTCTCTCTGCTCAACAGGGGCATTTTCATCTCGCCGAGGGGGATGTTCTGCACTTCCACGCCGATGACCAAAAAAACGGCAAACCTGCTGGCGGAGGAAATAACCAGAGTCGTTGGAGATCTGAAAGGCGTTACCGAAGGAAAATGAGAACAATTATTCCGATTCAAACCCTCGGACAGGAAAACACTAAAAGCTGGAATAATCGGCAGCGGGTTTTTCTTGTTTACTGTAAGCTCATCTGATCTTTGAGACCTACCCAAAGAAAATCACTTATCAGTCACGGATCTCGGAATTTCTCGTTTTTGCTGTTTGTTGATAAAAAATCTTTATTCCTATGGATCCCAAGCTTTCATGGGGATTAAATGAAAGCCGCAGTGCTCGTAATAGATATGTTAAACGATTTTGTGAAAGGAGAGTTAAAGTGTGAAAGGGCGGAAAAAATCATCCCCAACATTAAAAGGCTCGTTGAAGCCGCTAGGTCGCACGGGGTTCCTGTGATCTACTCAAACGATGCCCATCTTCCTGTCGACCATGAGTTCGGAGTTTGGGGACCGCATGCGGTTAAGGGAAGCAAGGGAGCGGAAGTCATTCCTGAGCTCGCGCCGACGGAAAGCGATTTCATCGTCGAAAAAAGAACCTACAGCGGCTTTTTCGAGACTGGTCTTGATCTCCTGCTCAGGGACTTGCATGTGGACACGGTCATCATAACTGGTCTGCACACGAACATCTGCGACAGGCACACGGCGGCGGATGCCTTTTTCCGTGGTTACAAGGTCGTCGTGGCCAGCGATGGGGTCGAGGCGTCCACCCAAAAGGACCACGAGGAGGGACTAGAATACATGAAAATGGCCTATAAGGCGGAGATCAAGACCGTTGATGAGATCATTA
>JACIWF010000137.1 GCA_014361095.1 Hadesarchaea archaeon
AACTAAACCCTGTATTGTTAATTAGGATGCGACTGGAAAATTCACTTTTCATTTTCCGAAACAAGAAATTGAACTGGCTTCATCTGAAACTTTTACCGGTGACCTATGAAATTTTTAAAACGGAACAAGAAGCACCCTTACTGGTGGGATAGAAAGCCGTCACCAAAATCGCGAGAATGATTTATGATGACTCGTGGTTCCCGGGCGAATTTTTCGGGCAGGTGGACTTAAAAATTTCCGCAGAAGGGCATCAAAAAACGGCTAGAAGGAGCCCAGCTTTTTGTCCTTGGCCAGCGCCGTGTAGGCCGCATGCAAGTCGACGATCGAGATCAGCTCATCGGCTACACCGCTGCTTGACTGCAGGGTTGCCCTCAGCGCCTTTTTGATCTTCACGGCACCAGCATTTTCCAGCTCTTGGAGCCCCTGATTGAGCTGTCCCATATCCAGCTTCGAACCGGCGGCAGAGGCCCGCATGGTTAGTTCTTGGACGAGTTCGGATTTCCAGATGGCGCCGTGGTAGTGGATCAGCGCCCTTATCGTGTCCAGCTTGGTCTTGGTCAGGCCGCCCTCGCTCTCACGGGAAAGCATCTCCAAAACTAGCTTCTTGATGTTTGCCCTCATCCGCACCATGTTTTAGTCTCCCTAGGCAGTTTTAAGTCTACCCTTTAATCACACCAGGAGCCAGGGATTTCCGATCCTGACCCGCTCCAGTCCCTCCTCATGGCAGATCTTGAGGAATCTCTCGGCATCCTCCTTCTTGGTGAACGGCATGTCCTCCATGTGGAAAAGCGGATGAAAGGCAAGGAGCGAGTAGGGTATGGTTGGGTCGAGGTCGGCTATGAAGGAGGCCAGCGATCGGATTTCCTCGTCATCGATGTAGCCCGGCACGAGCAAGGTGCTGGCGCGGGCGAGCGGCACCTCTGGACGCCGGGAATGCTGTTTCGCCAGCCAGCGGAAATTCTCGTAGGCCCAACGATGCTCGATGCCGGATAGTGCATAAAGAATCTCAGATGACCAGCACTTCAAATCCGCCTTGACACCGCCACCGCTGTTAAGAGAAAGTGCAGTGAAATCCTCAAGGCTTTCTCGGCTCATGCTGAGGTTGGTCTCAAGACAGACCCGCAGGATGCGCTTCTCATGCTCGGCGACCTCACGCATCATCTTTGCCGAGGCGATCACAAAGGGCATCTGGCTGGAGGGGTCGCCGCCGAAGTAACAGGCGCAGCCGACCCTTTCGTCGGCTTTTTCAGCAAGCTGGGCGGCGCTGATGGTTGGGGTTCCGGAAACGGTCAGCTCGTGGTAACCATAGTTCTGGCAGTAAACACAGCTGTACGTGCAACTTCCCATGAAAATGGAGAGATTGTAGTAGCCAATATCGCCGCGAGGTGTCCGGCACCAGTTGGGATAACCGGCTCCGCCAGACCCGGCGCAGAAATCAGCCGGTACACAGTTGGTCGGGAGCGGGTCGTAGTACCAGGTCAGGAGGCCCCTTTCTGGTGTACCAAACCTTCTAACCAGTTGCCCCCCGGAGTTTTCAACCACGCCGCAGAACCCCCTCCCGCTCGGAGGAATCTTACAGAGATTGCCGCAATCACGACATTCAACTCCGTTGCTTGCCCGAGGTGGCTTAGACGGCAAACCATACCTTCCGCGAATTTTGGCATGAGCCGTGGCGAGGTAGGGCCTGGCCTCTTCAAAGCGCTCACGCACGCAGGTGGGGCAGACGCCTAGGGCCTCTGAGACGTAATTGGCCTCCAGACCGCAGAGCAAACATTTGCTCTTATATCCGCGCCTCGATGTGTAGAGACCATTCATAACCCAAATTCACAATTAACGGTTTGATTGGG
>JACIWF010000138.1 GCA_014361095.1 Hadesarchaea archaeon
CATTTACAATAGTGGTCCCCGAGAGCAAAGCCTCCGCGTAGGCAAGAAGAGCTGTATAATAAACATCCTCGGAGGTCATCGCCTTCAGCATGGGATAATAAAGGTTATCAAGCCATTCTTCAAGACCCATGTGTTCTCCGACGCTTCGGGACATGTTATCTGAATGAAAGTGTAGGTTCACCAGGCCGGGCATCACCACCTTCTCCCTGGCGTCAATCACGGTGTCCGGCCTGTGTTTTCGCCTTATCTCGGCAGCATCACCTATGTCGGCTATCCTGTCCCCCTCAACCAGGACCGAGGCATTCCTGAGGACCTCGCGCCGGGGGTTCATGGTGACGACAATTCCGTTATCGATCAAGATTTTTTCCACCATGGGTCAACACCATCAGATTTTCTTGCCGACCATCAGATCACCGACTTTTTCCCTAGTTGCCTCCCGCCTTGACATAATGGCCACCATCTCACCCTCATACATAACCCCGATGGTATCGCTGAGCTTCATTATCTCATCCAAATCTCCGGAGAACATGAGTATCGCCTTTTTCTCCTTTTTCTCCCTGAGGAAAACATTGTGGATGAACTCCTGGCAGCCGACATCCAGACCTGCCGTGGGCTCTTCTACTAGGATAAAATCTGGGTTCGACGAAAGTTCCTTAGCCAGCAGCAGTTTTTGCAGGTTCCCTCCTGATAGCGTCCTAGCAATAGTGCTCGGAGTCGGTGCCCTTATGTCAAATTCTTCCATGAGTTTCCTCGTCAGCTTGATGATCTCATCGTAGTTCATTATCCCTTTTCTGGAGTAGGGTGTTTTGGTATAGTAGCTCAGGGCAACATTTTCATAAAGCGTCAGATGGGGCACAATCCCGCGCTCCAATCGCTCGCCGGGAACAAATCCCACATTCAGACTGCGAAAAGTGGAAGGGGGTTTATTGGTGATATCATTACCCTGATAAAAGACCTTACCACTCACGGCTTTCCTGAGCCCAACTATAGTCTCAACCAGCTCTTTTTGTCCGTTGCCTGCGACTCCAGCAACTCCAAAAATTTCTCCGGCCCTGACAGAAAACGAAACCCCTTTAACAGCAAGGTAGCCTTTATCGCTGTAGCTCTTCAGGTCCTTTACTTCCAGTACCTTTTCTCCCTCTTTGATGTGCGGTATCTTCACCTCTGACTCAATTTCCCGGCCAATCATGCTCATTATAATCTTTTCACGCGAAACCTTTTTTGTAAGAAAAACTCCAGTAACCTTGCCCCTTCTCAAAACAGTTATCCTGTCACTAACTGCTAGGACCTCAGGAATCTTATGGGTGATAAAGGGCACCGAGGCTATTCCCGATCTCGCCATCTTTTCCATGCTCTGCAAAAGGGCCATTTTTTCCGGAGGGGAAAGCATGGAAGTGGGCTCATCCATAATCAAAATCTTGCTGCCCCGATAAATCGCCCTCAGTATCTCCACCTTCTGTTTTTCACCTACGGAAAGCTGCCAAGGCTTTGCATCCAACGGCACCTCCATCCCGAACTTTTTCTGCAACTCCACAATTTTCCGCTCTTCTTCCTTCACATCGACGAAGGGCCCTTTGGAAGGCTCCAAACCAAGGGCGATATTCTCCCTAACTGTCAAAGTCGGGACCAGCATACTTATTTGGGGAATGAGACCGATGCCTAGCTTTATGGCATCCTTTGGCGACCTTATCTTGACCTTTTTACCCCAGATTTTTATCTCGCCCTCATCTGGCTGATAAAGACCGTAAAGAATTTTCATTAAGGTTGACTTACCGGCGCCATTTTCGCCAAGAATGCTGTGGATCTCGCCTTTTTTCAGCGTAAAATCAATATGGT
>JACIWF010000139.1 GCA_014361095.1 Hadesarchaea archaeon
GATATTGATGACCCAGATGAAATGTCCCAAGTGCTGGGAGGAAATCGAGCAGGTAAAATGCCCCAAATGCCAAGGCGAAATCTCGATCGATGAACTTATCTTGCTGCTGAGATATCTCTCCTACTCACTCCCAGAGCACATGAAAACGCTGGGAAGGATTGAAAAAGCAGACGTTTGGCTCTACCCATTAACCAACCTGTGAGGGCAACCTGCTGACCTAAGAACCCGTGGCCTTGGCGATAAACCTCGAGATCAGGTCAACGGCTTCATCGGGTCCAAAAACATCAGTGTCCACGACTATGTCCGGCGAGTCGGGGATCTCCATCTGGTTGTATACTATTCGAACGGCTCTTTCCTCAATTCTATCTTTTCTGGCCTCATTTCTCCTCAGGCAAGTTTCCAAGGAACAGTTGAGATAAATGGTTATAACTTGCTGCCTATTTCTTTTCGCGATTTCTTTGACGGTCTCTCTCCATTCCCGTCTGTGAAAGGTGCCATCCAAGATGAGATATTTTGCCGCTCCGGCGAATTTTTCCGTTTCGGTGAAAAGGCGACGGTACACTTTTCTTTTGAAATTCGCAGTTGAGATGATTTTAGCATCACCCAGCCTTTCAGCGAGTCTCCGGGCGATCTCCGTCTTGCCAGATCCCGGTGGCCCACAAAACAACAACATCATCAAATCACATTTAGAAACGTGAATAATTATATCTGGCCCATCATCAAGATTATTAGCTTTTCCAAAATAATCTGTATGTGTGAGATATGGCGATTGTTGCCCTTCTCTCCGATTTAGGGCTGAAGGATTACTTTGTCGGCGCGATTAAAGGGGCGATACTGGCGATAAACCCAGCGGCAACAATAGTCGACGTTACTCATGAGATCCCGAGACATGATGTTTTCACAGCAGCCTTCACGCTGGCCAGTGCCGCTGAAACTTTCCCCAATGGTACAATTTTTGTCGTGGTGGTAGATCCCGGCGTTGGTACAGAAAGAAAGGGCATCCTGCTCCGCACCGATAACGATTTTCTCTTCGTCGGACCTGACAACGGAGTTTTCACATTGGTCGCGCAGCGGTTTGGTGTGAAAGAAATCAGGGAGCTGACAAATCAAAAACTTATGCGGAAAAATATATCTGCCACCTTCCACGGCCGTGACATCTTCGCCCCGGTAGCGGCCTATCTGAGTTTGGGAGTCAGCACATCGGAGGTGGGTCCTGTCCTGCCTGACATGAAAAAATTGGACCTAGTCAAAGCAGAAATTGTTGAAGGAGAAATAACCGGGGAAGTGGTGGCAATCGATGATTTTGGGAACATTCTGACCAATATCGGGAGCAATCTCATTGAAAGATTGGCGAAAATTGACGAGACCTTGATAATAGAAATAGGTGGAAAAAGTTTACTTGCCAAGTTCGTCAGGACCTTCGGAGAGGTTGGTCCCGGCGAGGTCCTCTGCTATCTGGGCAGTGCTGGTGTCCTCGAAATCGCGAAGAACTTGGGAAATCTCGCCGAGGAAATCGATGCCCGGCCTCATCTTAAAATCAGAATAACGAAAGCCTGAAATCAGCGCGGTTCAGGGCCGGCGGAGTAACTTTGCACGGCATCTGTCACAAAAATTGAATGACTTTCTGTCAACATCAAGAATGCTGTTGGAAAAACTCATGACACAATTTTGGTTCTCACAGTGGTTTAATCCAAAAACGTGGCCCAGTTCATGAATCGCCTCCTTCTGGGTTCGATCCCAGAGTAACTCTGGATCCGAAGTTTGCCCGTAAAAATTCGGTTTCAGGCGGTGGATTGACACCAGAGCCCCTCGACCCA
>JACIWF010000014.1 GCA_014361095.1 Hadesarchaea archaeon
TCTATTAACCTTCTCGACCGAATGTTTTCCTTAAAAAAGACCTCTCGAAAAGGGCAGTGGACTACATAGGTGCGTAGAGTGTATCTGGTAATTTTTGACAAATCAGGCAGGAGCCGATCGGGCTGGCATTATGGTAAGCTGCGAGAGTTTGGGCACGGTGGATCCAAAGGTCTGCCATCGGAGCGGACGATGTGGGCGTTGCGATGGAGCTTTTGCGAACGCTTCGGGAATTCTGTGCCCAGAAAATCCTTGTTTTCGAGGCAGCTGATATCACGGACTCCGCGGGCGCGCCATGTGGCTCTACGTAGGTACGTAGAGCGGATTTAAAGCTGGCACTCAAACTCTACGTAGATACGTAGTTTTCGTCTGCAGACAGCCTTTCTACGTAGGTACGTAGCCCGATGATCTGAAAACAGCGGGGTTTCATCTAAAGGATTGGAAGTTCGCAGCATGAGGGCTTAGTATGCACACGATTGGTCTCACGAGACCCTCTTTTACCCCGTGATTTCCCAAAAGGATGGGTTTTTATTCGAGCCTAAGTAGAGTTAAGGGATGATAAACTATGGCGAAAAAGGCACAATATGTGATTATAGCCGGTGGGGGCAGGGTGGGCTCACACTTGGCCAAGATACTCGAGCCCAGCGGCAGGGACATCGTGATCATCGAAAAGAACCCCGAAGTTTGCGAGAAGCTTTCCTCCGAGCTCAACGCCCTGGTCATCTGCGGTGACGCCACCGACAAGAAGACGCTGGAGGATGCGAAGATTCAGATGGCAGATGTCTTCGTCGCCACTACTGGAAGTGACAACGAAAACATAGTCGCCAGCCAGCTCGCCAAGTACACCTACAAGGTTCCCCTGGTCATGGCGCGGGTTGAGGACATGGATCGGGCGAAGATGCTGCGAGGCATGGGTATAGATTTAATCGTGAGCCCCTCCCATGTTGCCTCGTTGGTCCTTGAAAACGCGATTGCCCTGCCCAACACCACCTCGATACTGGTTTCCGAGACCATCACCAGAGCGGTTGAGGTCGCCGTCCCCGGTGATTCCAAAGTTCTGGGCAAAAGAATCAGAGACCTCAATTTGCCGCTGGAATGTGTCATCGCCGTCATCTATCGGGCGGGGAAGCTGATACTGCCTCACGGAGACACGGTAATTAAGCCCGGCGACATCGTGGCGCTGATAGGTAAGGAGGACGCCATCAGAAAGGCGGTTGAGATTCTGAAGGGATGATCGTGGGGCTGAGGGAATTTAGCCTTCGAGAATTCTTGAAAAAAAACTTTGATTTTCTCACGGGCCTTCTCAGCGAAATCGGTTTAGTTATCCTAGTAATGTTGCTGTCTTATGCCCTGAGCCTGCTGGCCTTCATCGTCTGGCCTTGAGCCGAGGTGTGATGGTGTTAACACCGCTGACCAAGCAAGACCTGAAGATAATTGGCTTCAACCTCAGCAAGATATGTTATGTCACCGGCTTTGTCCTCTTCTTGCCCATCATCGTGGCGGTGTCTTATAGCGAGCTTGATACCATCCCCTACTTCCTCATCGGCTCCGCGTTGTCCTTCATCCTGGGCAGCATCCTGTATCATTTTCTCTACACCCAAGAAGAAATGGAGCTCAAGCACGCCCTGGTCATGGCTGCCCTGGCCTGGCTTCTGGCGCCGCTGCTGGCGAGCGTCCCCCTCTGGCTTTCCAACAGTATGGCTTCATTGCTGGATGCGATCTTCGAGGGCATCAGCGGCTTCACCGGAACCGGCCTCACCTTGGTGCCGGACATCGATCACATGTCCCGCAGCGTCAACTTCCTCAGGCATTTTCTTCAGTTCATGGGTGACGGCATAGGGATCATCGTCATTTCGCTCTCGATTTTAGGCAAGACGGAGATGAGTTCGGTGCTTGCCTTCAAGGGTGAGGCGAAGGAGGTTGGGATCAGGCCCAGCATCGTTCGAACCTCACGGATAATCATCGGCATCGGGGTGATGTTTCTGGCCGTAGGCACGGTTTTGTTCACCGTTGCAGGTATGCAGGAGGGTCTGAGTCCCGGCCAGGCTTTTTTTGACGGGCTCAATCATGCTATGACGGGTTATGCCACCGGCGGCTTCACCGTTCATTCTCAAAGTCTGCTCTTCTATCACAGCCTCTGGATCGAGGTGGCAGCTATTGTTACCATGATAATCGGAGCGCTTAACTTCAACCTGCATTACGCCGTCTTGAGTGGCAGGAGAAGCGAGATCCTGAGGAATATGGAGGTTCGAATACTTATGTTTGTGATGCTGATGTTCGGTTTTCTTGTCTCCGCAAACTTGATGACGGTTAAACTGTACCCCAGCGTTGAGGCCCTTTTCAGAAAGGGGTTCTTCCAGGTGATTTCCGCCCAGACCACGACCGGTTTTCAGACGGTCTCACCCGTGCACCTGATGTTGGTCTGGCCAGTTTTTTCAATCGTGGTTATGTCAGCAGCGATGTTGTTGGGTGGTTCTGCCAACTCGACATGCGGAGGTATAAAGATGCTGCGGTTGGGGGTGCTGTTGAAGTCTCTGTTGAATGAGATCCGGCGCTCGCTGCTTCCGAGGACGGCGGTGGTGGGTGGCTCATTTCACCACGTAGAGGAAACGCCGCTCACGGACAAGATCATCCGCGGTGCCGCGGTGATATCGATGGGTTATCTGTTACTTTTTTCCTTCGGGACGATGATCACGGTCCTTCACGGATATGGTCTGGAGGACTCGATGTTCGAGACCGCTTCAGCGCTGGGAAACGTCGGGCTGAGTTCGGGAATAACCTCACCAGCCATGCCCTCGCTGCTCAAGGTGGCCTACATGTTCCTGATGTGGGCGGGAAAGCTTGAGGTGATCGCGGTGTTCGTCCTCATCGGATTCATCCTGCTGGCGCTCCGGAGGGGCATCAAATGAAACGAGTTGCTGTTTTGATCCTGTTGTTGCTTCTGCTGGTCCCGCTCGGCCGGGCTGAGACGCTGAGGGACCTCATCGATGATCCCGTTGCCTACGATGGCAGGCAGGTCAAGTTTAGAGGCGAGGTCATCGGAGTGATGGTCAGGGGCGAGCATGCTTGGGTCAATGTCTTTGACAACGGCCTCGCCATCGGTGTCTGGTGCCAGGCCGAGGAGGCGGGGCTGATCTCCTTTGTCGGTGATTACACCCACCGCGGGGACATAGTTGAAGTGGTTGGGATTTACCACATGGCGTGCACCGAGCATGGCGGCGACACGGATATCCATGCTCTCTCACTGCAGGTTTTGGAGAAAGGATATCAGATAGAGAGGCCGCTGAACATGACCCTGCTCCTGCTCAGCGTCGCCATCTCCATGGCGGCCGTGATTCTGTCCTATTACCTGTGGCACATCCGGAAGGAAATGAAGAAGAGGGTGCCCTGGCCCTTTTATTAGATTTCAAAAATCTTGATTTGGGGAGCCGGATTGGGCAAGGCGCTGATAGTCTGTGAAAAGCCGGCCGCAGCGGCCAAGATAGCCGAGGCGCTGGCGAAAGGCAAACCAGAGCAGGGTCAGCTCAACGGAGTCCCCTATTATGAGTTTGATCTTGATGGCCGGCGCGCCATCGTGGTGCCGGCGCTGGGTCACCTCTATGCCCTTAAGAACCTTAGGCCGATGCACGATTATCCTTTCTATGACGTCGACTGGGTGCCCGCCCATCTTGCCGACCGCAGGGCCAAAAGGGCTGGAGTTTTTATTGAAGCCATCAGCGAGCTGTCTAAGGAAGCCACCGAGTTCATCAGCGCCTGCGACTACGATGTCGAAGGCAGCGTCATCGCGGCCAACATTCTGAGATACATCTGCGGCGAGGAGGCGCTGAAAAAAGCCAGGCGCATGAAATTCTCCACGCTCACGGCGGAGGATCTGCGCCGGGCCTACGAGCAGCTCATGCCAAGGCTGGACTATGAGCAGATTGAGGCAGGCGTGGCCAGACACATGCTCGACTGGTTCTGGGGGATGAACATCTCGCTGGCGATGAGCATGGCGGTTAAGCGCGCTGAACAGTGTTATGTCAAGCTTTCGGCAGGGCGCGTGCAGACACCGACGCTGAGGATCTTGGCCGACAGGGAGCGGGAGATCAGAGCCTTCAAACCCGAGCCCTTCTGGGTGGTTGGTCTCGTCATTGAGTTGGATGGGACGGAAGTGGTCGCCGATCACGTCAGTGGACGCTTCTTTGAAAGGTCGGAGGCCGAGCGGGTGCTGGCGGCTAGCCGCGGTAAACCGGCGAAAGTTTCCTCAATTCAGGTGCACCGGCACCGTCGCCTGCCTCCAACCCCGTTCAATCTGGGCGACCTGCAGATGGAGGCCCACCGTTGTTTTGGCTATCCTCCGCTGCGCACTCAGCAGATCGCCCAGGAGCTTTACCTGGCTGCCCTGATAAGCTACCCGAGGACGGACAGCCAGAAGTTGCCGGCATCGATTGATTACCGGCGGATAATGGAGCAGCTTGGTTCAATCTCACCTGAGTACAGAGAAATGGCTGAGGAAATTTTTTCCCTACCCGAGCTGAAGCCAAACGAGGGTAAGAAGACCGACCCGGCCCACCCGGCGATTTATCCCACCGGGCAGAAGCCGGAGAACCTCTCAGGGCCGCAGCGTAAGCTCTACGATCTCATCGTGCGTAGATTTTTTTCCGTGTTTGGAAATCCAGCGCTTTTGGAGAGCCTGAGGGTTGAGGTTGAAGCCGGCGGGGAGAAGTTTGTCCTGCGCGGTCGCAGAATTCTGGATCAGGGGTGGCTGAAATTTTACGGTGATTACGGCGGCACTGAGGAGATAACACTTCCTGATTTGCAAGAAGGCCAGCCCTTGGTGGTCAAGGAGGTGAGAATGGAAGAGAAACGGACCCAGCCTCCTTCGAGATACAGCCCGGCCTCGATTGTGAAAAAGATGGAGGAGGTGGGAATCGGGACCAAAGGCACCCGCGCGCAGATAGTTCAGAGCCTCTACGAGCGCGGCTACATCACCGGCAGACAGATCACCGTCACCGACCTTGGGATGCAGGTGATAGACTCCCTTATCGAATATTGCCCCGAGATTACCAGTGAGGAGCTGACCGCAGCGTTCGAGCGTGAGATGGAGGCCATTCTGGAGGGAAGGGTAACTAAGGAGAAGGTCTTAGAAAGGGCGCGAGCTGAACTGGATCGGATTCTCTCCAAGTTCAGGCAGCATCAGCTTGAGATAGGGAAAAAGCTGGCGGAATCCTACCGCGCCGCTCGAGTGAGGCAGCGAAGGCTGGGCAGGTGCCCCAGCTGCGGCGGTGATCTGATGATGATCGTTTCGCGGACTACTCGCAAGAGATTTGCCGGCTGCTCCAATTATCCCGGCTGCACCAATTCCTTCCCGCTGCCGCAGTCCGGGATGATACTGCCCTTGGGGGAAAACTGTAAGGTCTGCGGGGCTCCGATGGTTCAGGTCAATAACGCCGGTTCAAGACCATATCGCATGTGTTTGGATCCAAAATGTCCGTCAAAAAAGGCAGGTAATTTGGGATAACTTTTCAACCGATTTTTCGTTCGAGAGGCGGGAAAGTTTTTTTGTGGAAAGAGACAAATTATCAACCATGAACGAAATTTCACTGTGCGTCAGTTCTCAGACTCCCCTAGTTAGGTTTCTCACCGACTATGATGAAATTATGAAAAAGCGTGGCCTTAAGGGAGAGTCCTTGGATATCTCCAACTTTGTTGAGGGTGAGGATTATACGTTTACCGCAGGGGGAGTAACTAGAATGGTTTTCCCTCTGCTCAAGCAGATGGTCAGCGAGGGTCTTCTGAAGGATCCTCACTGGGTTTCCCTCAACTCTTTAGCTCCAGAGACGCTCACCGTGGACAGCATAACGCTGAAGCATGTGCGGATTGAGAGGGAGAGGTTGAGCGGTTACGGTCAAGCGAAAGAGGTTCTCTGGAAGGCCATGCACGGAATTCAGAAGGGACCGGTTAACTCTCTTTTCTGGCAGGAGGAATTTGTTGATTACACCTATTACAACAGGGTCTGCAGTGAAGTCATCACTAAGCTGGATGAAAAAAATGATTTTGACCTTTTCTACATTCACGACTTTCAGCAGCTCCCCCTGGGGCAGATGTTGCACACGCTGAAGCCGAAGATCTTCAGATGGCACATTCCATTTGATGAGTCTTTGATCCCGGAAAACTGGAGGCAGTCGCTAGCATCATATTTCAATGAATATGATTTGGTGATAGTGAGTTGTAAAAAATATCTTGAATCGCTGAAAAAGTTTGGTTACAGCGGGGAGGCACATTACATTTATCCCTATCTTGACCTCAGCGCCTACGAAAAGCCCCGACCCGAGGAGGTTGAGAGTTTCAACAAAAAGTTTGGATTGGACCGAGGCGACAGGGTTCTGCTGGTGGTGGCCAGGATGGACCCCATGAAGGGACAGGACCGAGCGATAGCGGCATTTGCCGAGGTAGTGAAAGAGTACCCCAACCTGAAGCTGGTTCTGGTCGGAAACGGAAGTTTTTCCAGTTCCAAACAGGGACTGGGGCTTTCCAAGGCGGAGAGGTGGCTGAGTGAGCTGAAGGAGCTGGTCAGGAGTTTGGATCTGGAAAGCCGGGTGGTCTTCGCCGGCCACCTGACCCATGCCGAGCTACAGGCGGCCTATGAGAGATGCGAGCTGACCATCTTGCCCTCAATCCTTGAGGGATTTGGGCTGGTCGTCATCGAAAGCTGGCTGTATAAAAAGCCCACGATCGTCAGCGCTAACGCCGGGATTTCCGAGCTGATAAAGTATGGGGAAAATGGCCTGCTCTTTGACCCGAACGATCCCCCAGATCTCGCGGAAAAAATTTCCCTTCTTTTGTCAGATCAAAATCTTTCACTTTCCTTGGGCGAAAACGGTTATAGGGCCTCAAGCCAATGTTCCCTTGCTGAAGGAGTAAAAGCAGAGTTTGGGTTGATGAGGGAATTGGTGGGGTTTGAAGAGCCGTTAGGTGCAGTTAAATGAGCCTTGAAAGTCTGATGCTGGAGCTGGCCGAGTTCGGTGCCATTATTCTGGGCACCTTTGTCGTCGCCAAAATTTTCAGTTTAGTTGTCCGCAGTGTGTTCAGAAATTGGGTGCCCACAGTTAGATCACATATCCAGAAGCTGGTTTCAGTCGCCGTTTGGGTCGTCGGTCTGGTCTTCGCCTTCCAGCAGCTTGGCGTCAGGCTTGATTTTTTGCTCCTGATACTGGGATTGATCGGACTGGGAGTACTGATAGCGGTTAAGGATACGCTGGCAAACGTCGGTGCCAAATATTTTTCTGATGTCTATGTGCCGTTTAAGGTTGGAGATATCATCAAGGTAGCTGGCAGCACGGGAAAGGTCATTGAGATCAATCCGATAACAACGGTTCTGCTGACAAAGAAGGAAGAACTGGTTTCAGTTCCCAACTCCATATTTCTCAGGGAAAAACTGAGGAACATCACCCCACACGTCTGGAGGGAGATACTGGTTCCGATAACCATCGACAGCAAAATTGATTTGCCTGAGTTCGAGAGCGAGGTGCTCAGGGCGTGCAATAAGATTAGAAAATACCTTGACGAGCGCTTCCCGCCAGTTTTAACAGTGAAGAGCAGGAACCAGAAGTCGGTGAGCTTGATTTTGACGTTGATGGTAAAAGATCCCGATAAAAAGAGCGAGATTGTCGAGGAGATAAACAAGAAAATTTTCGAAATAGAGCATAGAATGGTGCAGGCATCGCAGCGCAAATGATGCTTAGAGTGTTGTTTTCGTTGCCTAGAACACCGGCCCAGTGGTGGACCTAGTTTTTGCCCCTCTCTAAATATACTGTCCTTATCGGGAACGGTATCACAATTCCCTCTTCCTGGTATCTTTTGTGCAGGGCCTTGATGAACTCGTGTGTTACCAGGTACCTGTCCGTGTATTCCCTCGCTCGCAGGATCACCGTGAAGTTAATGCTGAAATCACTGAAAGTATGATACCGGATAAAAGGCTCGAATTCTGGCACGCCCCCCTTAACTTTTTTCATGATCTCCTTGGCCACTTCAATAGTCACCCTTTCCACCTTTTCCAGATCGCTGTCGTAGCTCACCCCCACCTGAACCAGAACCGACATTTCCGGCGCTGGCTGGTAGTAATCGATGACAATTGATCCTGCCAGCTTGGAGTTGGGCACGGTGATGATGTTGTTTGGAAGCTCCCTGATTTTGGTGCTTCTCCAGCCGATGTCGACCACGTAGCCCTCTTGACCGGTCTCGATCTTGATGTAGTCCCCCACCTTGAATGGCTTGTCCGTCATCAGGTACACCCCAGCGAAAAACTGGGAAAGGGTCTCCTGTAGTGCAAAGGCTATCGCGATGCCACCAATGCCCAAACCTGCGACAAGGGCGGTGACATCGATGCCCAGACCGTTGAGAATGAGGATGAAGGCGATGAAGTATACGATTGCGTTCACTGTTTTTGACAGGATCGGAACCAAGCTTTTCAGATTGGGGCGGGTTACTCCATAATGTCTCAGTATCCTGGTTATTGTCCTAACAGCCGCCATTGTTGCGATCAGAACTATGAGCACGTAGCTGATGATCGGCAGATATTGCTCGATCATGTCCTGATAAAAGGGAACCCTGGTCAAGGCGAAGCTAGTCCCGAGAATCAGAAATATCAGGACGATGGGGGTCTTGATAGCACCGAGGATGATGTCGTCTAACTCGGTCTTTGTCTTCCGCGCCAATCTGGCCACGTAGACGCTCAGCACAACTCTCAACACATATCCGCAGACGAGCGTGACCGCAAAGATCAGGATGGGATCTAAAACTCTCCAGATTTCTTCCAAGGTCATCAAGGCACCCTTTGGTTGAGATGAAATAAATTATTAGGTTTATAAAATATAACCATAACTGTGTGCTGATTGTCATGAGGCATCTGTGGGTTATTTTAGATTCTTTGAAGAAAAATC
Organism: Hadesarchaea archaeon; assembly: GCA_014361095.1. GTDB lineage: Archaea > Hadarchaeota > Hadarchaeia > Hadarchaeales > Hadarchaeaceae > Hadarchaeum. The sequence continues at coordinate 8,919 of JACIWF010000014.1, forward strand.
CAGACCTGTTCTGGTTTCTGGATTACGATGGGACGCTAACTCCAATTGTCTCGGAGCCGGAAAAGGCGGTCTTGGATTCCGAGACGAGAGAATTATTGGGCGCTTTGGCCAGGAAATTCAAAGTCGCGGTGATAAGCGGCAGGAGGCTCCAAGAGTTGAAGAAGCTGGTCTCGCTTGGGAAGATATACTATGCGGGCAATCATGGTCTTGAGATCAGCGGACCAGGAGGCAGTTTTGTCTTACCCCAGGTCGCACGAGTTCGCCCGACAGTTTCGAGAATATGTCGGGAGCTGCAGAATGGGCTTGAGGGCATAGCCGGCACTATCGTCGAAAACAAGGGATTAACGGCAAGCCTTCATTACAGGAATGTAGCACCGGGGGAGGTTGCCAGAGTAAAGAAAATTTTTGACAGCATTGTCCGCCCCTATGTTGACTCCGGTTCGGTAAGGATAACCAAGGGCAGTAGGGTTTGGGAGATAAGGCCAAATTATGATTGGGATAAGGGGAAGGCGGTGAATTGGATATTAAAAAATTCGGATCCAAAGGGAAAACTTTTACCCATTTACCTCGGCGATGACAGAACCGATGAGGATGCATTCGTTGCACTTAGAGGGAGAGGGATAACGGTGTTGGTGACGAAAAATCGGCGAAGGACAAACGCGGAATTTTATCTGAGGGGCGTTGAAGAAGTTAAAATTCTTTTAAGAAACTTTGCCAGCGTCTGAGGTTGGTGACTCGGGAATAATGGCTGGGTTTTTACCAAGAGCAGAAGTTATGGCTGTCGGATTTCATTTCATTTTGGCACCGATGAGGCCGAAGTGCGCCAGCATTGCTTCGAGCTGAATCCTCTCGTTGGCACCTTGGACCAGCCTGAAGGAGAACTCCCCGATTTTGTCCAGAATTTCCACCTTGATGCTCTCCGGCATCTTCAGGTTGAAGACCTCACGGTGGACCTGCTCGATGATGTCCTCGCCGGCCAGCCCTCTGTCGATGAGCAGCTCCTGCAGCTTTGTCCTGGCCTCCTCGAACTTTCCGCTGAGGGCCAGCTCCAGCATCTGCCGGACCTCCTCGGGCTTCGCCGCTGCGCTGACCTCATAAACGGTCTTCTCGGTCACCTTCTTGCTCAGCGCCGCGGCGGCCTGGAGGATATTTATCGCCTTTCTCAGGTCGCCCTCGCTCAGGTAGGTTATCGCCTGAACGGCCTCCGGCGTCACCGTGAGCTTCTCCTCTTTGGCTATTCTCCTGAACATCTGTTCGATGTCCTTCTCCGTCAGGCGCCTGAACCTGAAGACGGCGCATCGGGATTGTATGGGCTCGATGATGCGACTGGAGTAATTGCAGTCGAGGATGAAGCGCGTCGTGTGGGTGAACATCTCCATCGTCCGGCGCAGGGCATTCTGGGCATCGGCCGTAAGTGCGTCGCTTTCGTCCAGAAGAATTATCTTGTAGGGGAAGTCGCCTATGGGTCTCGTTCTGGCGTAATCCTTCACCTTGGTCCTGATAGTGTCTATACCGCGCTCATCGCTCGCATTGAGTTCGAGCATGTTCTGGCGCCACCCCTCACCGAAGAGTTCCCTCGCGATGCAGAGCGCGGCCGTGGTCTTTCCGGTGCCAGCAGGTCCGGCGAAAAGGAGGTTGGGCAGTGATTTTTTCTCCACGAAACTCTTCAGCCGGGTGACTATTTCTTCCTGCCCCACCATTTCGTCAAGCTTTTGCGGGCGATATTTTTCCACCCAGATCTCATCCGCTTCAGCCATGAGAATCATCCCGAGTGTTTTTTCATCTTTTCCTGTTAAATCACTTTAGGAGCGATAGCCAGAAGAAGGATTTTGTTGACCATCACCAATTTTAGAAACTTTCAGCGAGATTTTTAGGAGCCAATCATAATTACTTTCAGGTTGATGACATGATCCAGCCGGCAGCAAAGGTCTACGATGCCAAGAAGGCCGAGCGTGAGGTGCAGGAGTGGTGGCTTTCTGCAGAGATCTATGAGAAGGTGAAGAAGTCGCGAGAGGGAGCGAGCCCGTGGTATTTTTTGGACGGGCCCCCTTACGCCAGCGGCAACATTCACCTGGGAACAGCCTGGAACAAGATAATCAAGGACGCGGTCATCAGATACAAGACCATGTGTGGGCTGAACGTCCGCCGTCAGCCCGGCTGGGATTGCCACGGTCTGCCGATTGAGGTCAAGGTCGAGGAGCTGCTGGGGATCAGGTCCAAGAAGGACATTGAGCAGAAGATCGGGGTTGAGGCCTTCGTTGAGCAGTGCAAGAAGTGGGCCAGCGACCACGTCAGGATCATGACCGAGCAGTTCAAGGATCTTGGGGTCTGGATGGATTGGGATGACCCCTACATCACCTTCAAGAGGGATTACATCGAGTCCGCCTGGTGGACGCTCAAGAAGGCCTACGAGCGGGGGCTGGTCAGAAAGGATCTGAGGGTGATCCACTGGTGTCCCCGCTGCGAAACGGCTCTGGCCGAGCATGAGGTCAGGGGCGAATACCAGAACGTCAGCGATCCCTCCCTCTACGTTAGGTTCAGGCTCCGCGATCGTCCCAAGGAATACCTGCTGGTCTGGACGACTACCCCATGGACCCTTCCCGCCGATCTCGCCGTCTGCGTCAATCCCGATTATGATTATTCCGAAGTTGAGATTGGCGGTGATATCTACATCATGGCCACGGCGCTTGTGGAGAAGGTAATGAAGGACCTGGGCATCAGCGACTATCGTGAGGTGAGCTCGGTAAAGGGGGTTTCCCTCGAGGGAATTCAGTATGAGCATCCGCTGCTGGAGGAGGTTCCCCGGCAGAGGGATTTTGTTGGGCACCACCGCGTCATCCTCGGCCACCACGTGACGCTCGATGAAGGGACCGGATGCGTTCACACGGCCCCAGGGCATGGTGAGGAGGACTTTGAGGTAGGATCAAGATATGGGCTGCCGGTTTTCAGCCCGGTTGGCCCGGACGGCAGATTTACTGAGGAGGCGGGAAAATACGCCGGGATGTTTGTAAAAGAGGCGGATCGGGTGATTCTGGATGATCTGCAGAAAAAAGGCTTGCTTGTTAAATACGGCACCGTGGTGCACCAGTATCCCCACTGCTGGAGATGTCAGTCGCCGCTTCTCTTCCGGGCCACCGAGCAGTGGTTCCTAAAGGTCGGGGAGATAAAGTCGAGCATAATTCAGAAGAACGCGGAGAAGGTGAAGTGGGTCCCCGGCTGGGCCACGATCCGTTATGCGAATGGTGTGGAGTCGGTGGGCGACTGGTGCATCTCCCGCCAGCGCTATTGGGGAATACCGCTTCCCATCTGGATCTGTGATCAGTGTAAGAATATGGTGGTGGTGGGAAGCCTGGAGGAGCTTTCTGCCCTCTCGCTGCAGCCCCTGGGCGATATTGACCTCCACCGCCCCCATGTTGACCGCGTGGAAGTTAAGTGTCCTCAATGTGGTGGGGTTGCTAGACGGGTGCCGGATGTTCTTGATGTCTGGTTTGACTCTGGCATAGCTTCGTGGGCCAGTCTGGGATATCCCAAGCGTGAGGAGCTTTTCAAACAGATCTGGCCCAGCGACTTTATCACGGAAGGTGAAGACCAGGTAACCAAGTGGTTCTACAGCCAGCAGGTCGTTTCCATCGCTGCCTTCGGTGAGGTTCCCTACAAGAGGGTGCTGATGCACGGCTTTGCCCTCGATGAAAAGGGGCGAAAGATGTCGAAGTCGCTGGGAAATGTGGTTAATCCTGAGGACGTCATCAGGAGGAACGGTGTCGATGTCCTCCGCCTCTACATCCTCGGAGCCAACCCACCCTGGGAAGACCTGAAGTTCAGCTGGAAGAGCCTTGAAGTTGTCCAAAAGATGATGGGGGTGCTCTGGAACGTTCATGTCTTTGCCACCACCTACATGTCCCTCGACGAATTTGATCCCAGGAAAGTTGATCTGGGAAGGGTGAGCGCCAGCCTGATGCCGGAGGACCTGTGGATGATCTCCAGGATTAACAGCGTCGCTCGGGAGGTGACCCAGGCGATGGAGGACCTCAACCTCCACAGCGCGGTCAGATCCATCTCCAACTTTGTCCTTGAGGATCTCAGCCGGTGGTACGTCCGCTTGGTCCGTGAGCGGGTCTGGATTGAGAAGGAGGATCCGAAGAAGCTCGCGGCCTATGTGGTTCTCTATCAGGCCATGCATGTTTTGGTGAGGCTGCTGGCTCCGTTTGCCCCTCACATCAGCGAAGTAATCTATCGCGACCTGGTCAAGTCAGCCGACCCCAGCAGCCCGGAGAGCGTTCATATGTTGCCTTGGCCGTCGGTTGACGAGGGCGCGATAAATACTGGGCTTGAGGAGGGCATGAGGATAGCCCGGGCCTTTGTGGAAGCCGGGGCTTCACTTCGACAGCAGCACCGGATCAAGCTCCGGTGGCCGGTGAACAAGGTCTCAATTCAAGTCGACTCGGAGGAAATTCTCGACAAGATTAAAGATCTTCGTGAACTGCTGCAGAATCAGCTGAACTGCAAGGAGCTGGTCCTCTTGGGCCCGCGCGAAAGACCTGGTGAGCTTGAGATACAGTTCAGGGTGGATGAGGAGCAGTTCAGGCAGAGGTTTGGTGGGCTCGCGGAGAGGGCGATGGAGCAGGTTAGGAGCATGGACGCCGGAAGGCTGTTCGAGGAGCTGAATCTTCATGGCTTCGTTGGCCTGCAGTTTGACGGGTACAAGCTCAGCGTTCCTAAAGGTCTGATAGCATTTGAGGAGAAACCAACGGAAGGAGTTGCCTTTATCCAGACTGATTTTGGAAAGCTGCTCATGGACACAAAGCTGACCCCGGAGCTGGAGGCGGAGTCGATGGCGCGGGAGCTGGTCAGAAGGCTGCAGATGATGCGCAAGGAGATGGAGCTGGGAATGGAGGAGAGGGTCGATGTGGTCGTCGGGGTGGGCAAGGGCGAGGATCTTGAGCGGCTGAGCACACAGCAGGATTACATCTGCAGAGAGGTCCGCGTGAGAAATCTGCGCCTCTGTCTTTTGAATGATGTGGCCGGCGAGGGGTATTTGAAGGACTGGAACATCGACGGAGAAAACTTCAGGATGCTGGTGAGACGGGTTGCCTCTTAATTTTCCCGAGCCTCACCCGAAAGTCGCCGTGGTCTACTGATATAAGTTAGTAATTGCCAGTTGAGATGGGGGTTGGATTTGCCGAGATCGGACATCTCCGGATTTTACCGGTTGAGCCCTGAGGAGAGACTGAAGCTGGTGAAGGAGTTTGCCGGTCTTGATGACGCCGAGGTTGAACTCCTTCAAAGATCCGGAGGCTTGAGCCTTCAACAGGCCGACCGCATGATCGAGAATGTTATCGGGATCACCTCCTTTCCTGTAGGAATAGCCACCAATTTTCTCATCAACGGGAGGGACTATCTCATCCCGATGGTTATTGAGGAGCCCTCGGTGGTGGCCGCCGCCTCTAACGCGGCCAAGATGGCCCGGGTCAGGGGAGGCTTTCAAACCGAGAGCACCCTGCCGGTGATGATCGGCCAGATACAGCTCGTCGATGTTGAGGACCCAGTGGTCGCCAAGGAGAAGATCATCAGGGAGAGGGGCAGAATTTTGGCCAAGGCCAACGAGCAGGACCCGGTTCTGGTGAAGCTGGGCGGTGGAGCGGTGGGTCTGGATGTCAGGGTTCTCAGCTCCAGGACCGGACCGATGGTGATAATCCATCTGCTTGTTGATGTCAGAGATGCCATGGGAGCCAACGTTATCAACACGATGTGTGAGGCGGTCGCTCCGATGATCGAGGAGATCACCGGTGGCAGGGTCTTTCTAAGAATAGTTTCCAACCTCGCCGTTCATCGTCTGGCACGCGCGCGGGCGGTTTTCGCCAAGGAAGCGCTCGGCGGTGAGGAGGTGGTTGATGGAATTCTGAAAGCTTATGAGTTTGCCGCCGCCGATCCATTTCGCTGTGCCACCCACAACAAGGGAATAATGAATGGTGTCATTGCTGTAGCCCTGGCCACGCTGAACGATACCAGGGCGCTTGAGGCCGGAGCCCACGCTTATGCTGCGATGGGAGGCGGATATCGACCGCTGAGCCACTGGAGCCGGACTCCGGAGGGAGATCTTGCCGGCAGCATCGAGCTCCCGGTGGCGGTGGGCGTCATCGGCGGTGCCACTGCGGTTCATCCCATCGCCAAGATCTGTCGCAAGATACTCGGCATGCCCTCGGCCAGGCAGCTGGGGGAGATAATGGCGGCGGTGGGCTTGGCCAATAACCTGGCGGCGATGCGGGCGCTGGCGACTGAGGGCATTCAGGCCGGCCACCTCAAGTTGCATGCCAAGAACATCGCGGTGACGGCCGGAGCCGAGGGGGAGTTCATTGATATTGTGGCCCGAAGGATGATTGAGGAGAAAAAGGTCAGTTACGACCGGGCAGTAGCCATTCTCAAAGAACTTAAATCACAATCATAGTTTGTGCACTTCCAAAAATATCTATAAGTTTGAAGAAAGAGTTCTTTCGGGGCTGGACGTGGAGATGACTTTTGAGCAGATGGTTCAGAGTATCTCGGAAGCGACGGGGTTGAGCCGCGATGAGGTTATGTCCAGAATTCGGAGCAAGCAGGATGAGCTCGGTGGTTTTGTAACCTTAGAGGGAGCGGCGAACATCGTTGCCCGGGAGTTCGGCGTCATCTTCGAGCGCAAGGAGCCGGAGGTCAAGCCCCTCCGCATAGAGGATCTGCTGCCCGGTATGTCCAAGGTTGACCTTCTGGCCCGGGTGGTCAGGATTCAGGAGCCGCGTGAATTTCAAAGATCTGGTGGCAGGCCAGGCCAGGTGGGGAGCCTGGTTCTTCAGGATTCCACCGGAGAGATAAGGTTGGTGTTGTGGGATGAAAAGACCTCGGTGCTGAGGCAGGGAGGGCTGAAAAAAGGGGACATCATCAGGGTTCAGGGGGCCTATGTTCGGGAGGGCTTGGATAAACGTCCGGAGCTCAGCCTAGGCGCCCGCGGCACCATCTCCCTGTGCCCCGACCATCCGCTGGCCCGGGAGCTGCCGCCTCTTGCTAAATCCAGGGTGAAGCTAGCAGATTTGGCTTCTCATATGGTTGAGGTCGATGTATTGGGGCGTGTGGTCACTTGTAGTGAGGTTAGGATCTTTGAGCGCCCGGATGGAACCACGGGAAAGGTAGCGACGCTAATTCTCATGGATGAGACCGGTCAGGTGAGGGTTTCGCTGTGGGACGATTGGGCTGAGGCGGCAAAGGAGATCAGCCGTGGTGATGTGGTGATGATAGAGAACGCCACGGTCCGGCAGGGTCTGGGTGGTCGTGTTGAGCTGAGCCTCGGCTCGGGTGGTCGGCTGGTGAGAAATCCACCAGGGGCCGCAGAGCTCCCAGAGGTGACAGAGAGACCGCTGAAGTTGATGGAAGTGGAACCTGAGATGAGATCTCTTGATGTTGTGGCTGTCGTGAAGCGCAAGTTGCCCGGGCGTGAGTTCAAGCGCGGTGATGGTTCAGTGGGCAGGGTGGTGAGCGTGATCCTCGCGGATGAAACTGGCACCATGCGGGCATCTTTTTGGGATTCTGCGGCGGAACTGGCCCAGGGGCTGCAGCCAAATGATGTAGTTCTGCTAAGGAACGCTTATACTCGAACCGGACTCGGCGGCAGGCCTGAGATTCATGTCGGTAGAAACACCCAGGTTGAGATAAATCCACCCGGAATTGTTGTTGCCGGGCCCAAGTCACAGCTCCTCAAGATAGGCGAGCTTGAACCCAATCTCGATGCTGTGGAGTTGGTTGGCAGGGTTGTGGAGGTGTCCGAGAGACGCGAGTTTACCCGACCAGATGGAAGGAAGGGGACAGTGGCGTCGATAGTGCTGGGAGACGATACTGGGACGGTCAGGGTTTCCCTCTGGCGGGAGCACGCGGAAATTGTGGAGCAGCTAAAGGTTGGTGATGTGGTGAGGTTGGTCGATGCTTACACCACCCTTGGACTCATGGGCCAGGTGGAGCTTCATCTGGGCAGCCAGGGAAAACTGGAGTTGAATCCGGCTTTGGAGGTGCCCCAGGTGGCGGTCACGGAGTCAGCCGCGCCGGGACCGGAGCGTCTAGAAATTTCCAAGATTGATCGGGATGGGGAGAGGGTGGAGGTCCGGGGAACGGTGATACAGGTTTTTCATCGCCGCCCGATATTTGATGTCTGCCCCAGCTGCGGTCGGAGCATTGCTGGCTCAGAAACCAGTTTGATCTGTGACGAGTGTGGTAAACCGGTTACTCCGGAGCACCGGATGGTGGTCAGTTTGTTGCTGGATGACGGCACCGGAAACATTCGCGTGGCCCTTTTCGGCAGGGTGGCGGAGAAGCTGCTGGGGATGAGTGCACAGCAGGTTTTTGATTACCTCAGGTCAAATCCAGATTTAGCCGCGTTTTATCGTGGGCTTGGACTGGTCGGGAGGGAGCTGATAGTCGTTGGGGTCACGAGAAGAGATAGATATTTTGATCAACTGGAGATCCGGGTCCAGGACTTTAGAGCAGCCCACCCGCTGGAGGAGGCTAGGTTGCTTCTCAAAAGGCTAAAAGAAATGACGTGAGAGTATAAAGGGGAGAGGTTATTGTCTGAGGTCGTCAAAAAAAGGATAGAAAGCCTTCCCGGTGTCGGTGAGGCCACGGCGGAGAAACTTCGGGAGGCCGGTGACCGGACC
>JACIWF010000140.1 GCA_014361095.1 Hadesarchaea archaeon
GGTCTCGCAGATGTTAAGGCCGAGATGGGTTTGGAGTTAAAGGCCGGAGTGGGGGCGGCGCCCACCGCGGAAAAAGCAGCGCGATTGGCGAGCGAGGGCCTTCACGAGATCCGTAAAAGCAGGAACAAATCCACGATAATATTCAAGCGAGCTTAATTCTTAATCGAGGTGGCCGCGATTTTTTAATCATGCATTCTTTTGAAGCTCCAAGTCCCGGCTGCGAAGGCTAGGAGTGAGAAAACCAAAATTACCCCGAGGTCGGCCAAAGGAGGAAAATGCTGAATTCCGATGATGGTTCCTCTGACTATATCAACACCATAGGTCACCGGGTTTATCGTGGTTATACTCGAGAGCCAAGGAGGCAGGTTGCTCAGGGGGAAGAGAGCCCCGCTGAAGAAGAAAAGCGGCCAGATAACGAAGTTGGCCACGAGCATGAATCCTTCTGGGCTTCTCATGTTGGCCCCGATGCACAGGCCCAGACTGACCAGCGCTACGGAGATGAGGAAAAGTAGCAGTAATACTTTCAGGAAGACATCCGGAGCTAGGTAAAGCCCGATGAGATAGCCGATCACCAGCAGCGCTGCCGTCTGGATCATTACTGTGGTGCAGCCCCCCAGCACCTTTCCTATGAAGATGCTTACACGTGAGAGCGGAGCTACCAGGACCTCCTTTAGGAAATCCAGTTTTCTATCCCAGATCACGTAGACCCCGTAGAAGAGCGAGGAGAAGAGCACGCTCATGATGAGTATTCCCGGGTAGATATAGGTCCGGTAGTTTACTCCTTCGATGGCCACGACCGAACCCAGTCCCGTGCCGAAGGCGACTAGCCACAGGATCGGTGATACTAGTGATGAGATTACTCGCTCCTTCTCCCTGATGTAAACCTTGAACTCCCTCAGCCAGACGGCGTAAATTCCTTCAATCTCGCTCATGTTCTCCTCTCGTTCATTATCCTCTGCCAGAATCCTCCCTCGGCTCCGTCCTCCCTTATCTGCCTGCCGGTGTAGTAAAGGAAGACATCGTTTAAGGTTGTGGGCTTCAGCTCCACGCTCTTGACCTTGCCGGCGTTGAGGATAATTTTTTTCAGATCACATTCACGGTTTTCGAGAACAATTTGAAGCGTATCTCCTCTTCGTTGGATAGCCTTCACGCAGTCGAGCTTTCTCAGGGCAGCGATCTTTGGATTTTTTGTCCTGATGATTATCTTGTCGCCGCCTATCAGGGATTTCAGTTTTTCCGGTTCATCGAGGGCGATTATCCTGCCCGCGTCAATGATGCCCACGCGGTCGCAGAGCAGTTCCGCTTCTTCCATGTAGTGAGTTGTAAGTAGTATCGTCATCTTCTCCTTCCTTGCCAGCGTCGAGATGTACTTCCACATGTGTTCTCTGGTCTGCGGGTCAAGGCCCAGCGTGGGTTCATCCAAGAAAAGCACCGTGGGGTAGTGCATCATGCCCCGCGCCAGTTCCAGCCTCCGGCGCATGCCTCCCGAATATGTCTTGACCAGATCGTCGGCCCTCTTCTCGAGGTCCACCAGTCTGAGTACCTCATCGATTCTTTTCTTTCTGATTTCCTTGGGCATCTTGAATAGAAGGGTGTGCATCATTAGGTTTTCCCTTCCGGTGAGGAGGTCATCTACGCTCGGCTGCTGAAAAACAATTCCGATCGATTTTCTGACCTCGGCTGGCTCCTTGATGATGTCGAATCCGTTCACCGTTGCCGTACCCGATGTCGGCGGCAGTATCGTGCAGAGCATGGAGATGGCGGTGGTCTTGCCGGCGCCGTTGGGACCGAGCAGTCCGAAAATCTCACCTTTTTT
>JACIWF010000141.1 GCA_014361095.1 Hadesarchaea archaeon
ATGTAATCTATATATCCAAAGATCAAAACTATATTCTATTTCGGTCAGAATTATATACTCTGGCACAAATCGATGTGCGGAGGTATCTGAATGAAGATTGTAGTATATACTTCCGCAATGCTGAGCCTCATGGTCGTGCTCACGTGCTTGAGTATCAGCAGCGCAGATGGATCTGAGATGATGGATTCTCACAGGGCCAAGAATGTGATTTTGATGATAGGCGATGGTATGGGGATCGCTCAGGAGACGATGGCCAGAATTGATAAGGCCGGATGGAACCTCCCGAGATATGCAGATACCCGGCTCTACATGGACGGCATGGATCACACCGGATTTCTCAGGACATTCAGTGCCAACTCCTTTGTGACAGACTCCGCCCCGGCATCAACAGCAATGGCGACAGGCCATAAGACCAACAATGGTGTTATCGGTCAGGATGCCACTGCCATTCCTGGTCTCAGAGACGGAAGAAACCTCACAACGATTCTTGAGCTTGCTGAGAAAGCAGGGCTGTCAACAGGTTTGGTCACCACAACCAGGATAACTCATGCAACTCCCGCGGCGTTTTACGCGCATGTGGACAACAGAGACAACGAGAGCGAGATCGCGGAGCAGCTTCTGACAAGCGGAGTGGAGGTGGCGCTCGGTGGAGGGCTTGGCTATTTCATCCCCACGGACTCTATCAGCCCGCTGGGCGGGAAGGGGAAGAGAGCAGACGGCAGGAATCTCCTGGAGAATGCAACCTCAATGGGTTACATGTTTGTGTACAATGGGACGGCCTTCAGAGAGCTGGATATCAATGCCACAGAGAAGCTTCTGGGGCTCTTTGAGAACTCGCATATGGAGTACGAGCTGATTAGGGCGAGATCTTCTGATCCGGATCCCAGCTTGGCTGAGATGACCGAGAAGGCGATCTCTCTGCTATCAAAGAATCAGAAGGGCTTCTTCCTTATGGTGGAGGGTGGTAGGATAGATCACGCCTGTCACGAGAGGAGCCTCGAGAACGCCACGATGGACACCCTGGCATTTGACCTGGCTGTGGGAAAGGCGCTTGATTTTGCGCGGAGAAACAACGATACTCTGGTGATTGTAACTGCAGATCATGAGTGCGGAGGTCTAGTCATCCAGCCGGAGAATCTGGAGTCGTATGAGGGCGGCAGCGTCATGCCGGTCTTTGGCTCAGGTACTGTGGAGATCAGGAGCCCGAGATGTGATTTTCTTGTCGAGATGGAGGAGGCCACACATACAGGAACAGATGTCACCATCAGGGCCACAGGTCCTGGCGCGAGCTCTGTGTATGGATTGATGGACAACACCCAGGTATTCTCGGTGGTTAAAGAGGCTCTCGGCCTCTGATTATTTCTATGTAGGTGTCAGGAATGTCCGGATCTGAATGGATTCTGTACAACAACACAATAGAGGATCAGATCGAGTACGAGAGATGCCTCGAAGAGCTGTACACTGCTGGATTGAGATCACGCGTGATGAGATACCTTGTGCTCAGGTGTAGCATCTGCCCTGCATCTGCCCTCTTGCTGAAGGTGCAGCGACATACTGAGGAGGGGAGATTCTGGTCTCGGCTATAGTTCTGGTCAGGGCAGTCCCCTGTCAGGAGTCCATGGCATATAATTCCATAAAAGCCATGGGGGGCATAAAGAAGCTTTACACTCTCTTTGGCGACTACGACTTTCTGGTGATAGTTGATACAGTGGATCAGGCTTTGCTGAAGAGAACCGTTAAAGAGATCGAGATGCTGAACAGCGTGATTTCAGT
>JACIWF010000142.1 GCA_014361095.1 Hadesarchaea archaeon
TCTCCCTAACGTCAGCAATTAGAACCACTGCATCCATCTCCCCGGCACCCAGTGCTTGTCTCACCCGGCTCACCTCCTCCGTGGTGATGCCATAATTGGGGAGCTCATCGGTGTGAAACAGCCCGCCCACCTTACCATAAGTTTTGGCCCGGTCTGACAGCTCAGTTCCAAACCTTCGCCCGGGCTGAAGTTCCCTGCCGAGGATACCGGCGAACTTCCCCAGTTTAACCGCCAAGACCGAACCACCCGCGGCCAAAGATCTCTGAATCAGCTTCGAACCGGTTTTCGAAAAGACCTCAGTGACATCGACTATTTCTTTCTCCACATTCATCGAGCCGCGCCGCCTCAGCTCCTCACGGATCTCCAGAAGGGCCAGCTGCCTCTGCACCTCCCGCTCGATGACGGTCGAAATTAGGCCCAACTCCTGCACGCCCTTTATCTCCTGGCGGGCACCTGCGGCGATGGAGATGTTTATGTCCTGGCGGATGGTGCCAATGCCGCGTCTCACCTTCCCCGTAGCGCGAAGGAGCTGCCCGATGTAAAGGGCTGCCCTTGCCGGTGTCTGAGGATCGCTAAAATCAGGACCGGTGGCAATCTCGATCAGCGGGATGCCAAGACGGTCCAAACGATATTCGACCACCTCAGCATTCTCACCGACCTTTCGGGCGGCATCCTCCTCAAGACATATCGTCGGGATGCTGATCCTCTTGCCGTCGACCTCGAGGCTGCCGTCGGTGGCAACCAGCATCGTCCTCTGGAAGCCGCAGGTGTTGCTGCCATCAATGACGATCTTCCTCATCACGTGCACCTCATCGACCGGGTTGGCCTTGAGCAAAAGAGCCACCTCAAGCGCAATGTCGAGCGCTTCCTCGTTCACCGGGTGTGGGGGCTCCTCATCAAGCTCGACCAAGCAGATGCTGTCGGGATAAACTTGGTAGCTGAAGGCCTTGCCCTTGAGCGCCTCGGCAAGGGCGGCGCGGTCGACCTCGCCCAGCTCGCTCTGGGTTGGGCGCAGCCTCCGCCTCACCTGAAAGCCCGGATCATCATCGCGCAACTGGGAGGGGCAGCTGCAGAAGAGCTTATGTGTGTTCAGCTCCTGATGAATCTCAAAGCCCACGCGCAGGCCTATTTTATCATAATCGACTTTCTGCTTCTCCATCAAATCCATCTCTGCTGATGTAGTATTTTAAGTGGTTGGGGTTTTAAGAGAGTTGATGATTAAAACCTTTTAGTTTTACTCCTATATTGTTGGAACCTGAAAAAGAAATCCAATACTAAAAAATTTTATATATATTGACGAAGGGAAAATCTATCGTGCTAGAAACATTAATTCCAATTACAATCGTTGGCTTACTAATCGGATGTGTTTATGCCCTAATGGCCTTTGGGCTTTCAATACAATTCGGTGTAATGAACTTGATCAATTTCGCACATGGAGATTTCGTTATGCTGGCCATGTACGTTACCTATTTCAGTTTTTTGGCTATGAACTTACCAACGCTGGCTTCTCCAATCCTAACAGTTCCGTTATTTTTTGGAATAGGTTTTTTTCTATATAAGGTCACCTTGAAAAAGATCATCAAATCTTCCCAATTAGTTCAAATTGCAGCAACGGTAGGGATGTTCATGGCGATGCGAGGTATAGCTTTTTTATTTTTTGTCTCA
>JACIWF010000143.1 GCA_014361095.1 Hadesarchaea archaeon
GCGCAGGGTAGGCACACAGAACTCACAGCCCCTGCCGCAGCCCCTGGCGATCTCAACAATTCCGTTTATCGTGGCATGTTTTATTGATGGGATCTCCTCTACCGGAACCAGCTCACCTTCAACAACCCCGGGCAGGTTCTCACCATTCAGCGCCTTTTCGAAAATTTTCACCGCAGTTCTTTCACCCTCACCGATAACAACGCAGTCGATATTTAGTTCCTTTCTTACCGACTCATCCGCCAGCTGCCAAGCGCCAGGCCCACCCACTATCGTCTTCAGTTCCCTCTCCCTGATAATTGGGTCTGTAACCAATTTACGGAAGAAGATCGCCGAGTAGGTCTCCCGGCCCAAAAGTCCGGAAAAGGTGCTGGAAGCAGGGCCGATTCCCAGAGGATCGTTCGAGGTGATGCCCAGAACCTTGGTATCATCGTCAACCACTTTGTCTAGGTGCTCCGGATGGGCGACCACCACGTCGAAGCCCTTCTCCAACAGGGCGGCCTCGATTTTTCTCGTCCCCCCCGGGGCATATTTCACCACCCCGTTGTGATGGGGAACGGGGGGACAGACAACCAGCCGGTAAAGCCACTCCGGCACTATTTTCGGGGCGCAGGCGGCGAAACCGACGAACTCCGAGCCGCGGTAATCACTCATCAGTGAATACTCCGCGGTCAGGATTATCTCACTCATGTGATGACCACCTCGGTCGGAGACAGGGTCACCCTGTGGAGAAGTCAAGGTTTTTAATTTTCACCTCGCGACTTTTTCAGTTTGTGCAAACGCCGGAGAACCTCACGTTTTACCGCCTTGAGAAAATCATCCGAATGCAGCCTGAAGTACCGGTATGCCAGGCGTCCTCTTTCAGTGACCGAAATTTCCCGCTGCACCAGCTTCAGGTCGACCAGCCTTTTCAGGTGCTCCTTGACCGCCCGCTCTGATCTTTTCGTGCCGGCGACGATCTCCGCCACGGTGAGCCTTTTCTCCGTTCGCACCAGCAGATCCAAAATTCTCTTTCCGGTCGACTTTATCCCTAAAATCTTAGCCGCCTCATGAATCATGCTTATCTCGTCCACGGTCCCCCCATTGAAGCAATGTAGAATATGTAGTTTATAAATACATACGTGTGCAAAAATATCTACACCAAAAATTCTCAGGCCAAATATTTTAGGTGGTTGCAGAGCATTTTATAACGGAACTGGGTGAGTCGATGAAAGCAGCGGTAATCACGAGGATTGCCCCCGTCGAAGAGAGACCGCTGGAACTGGTGGATCTGCCCCAACCAGTTCCCGTGAACAATCAGGTTCTGATCAAGGTGTCCGCCTGCGGAATCTGTCACACCGAGCTGGATGAGATTGAAGGCAGGGTGCCACCGGCAAAGTTCCCCATGGTGCCCGGACACCAGATAGTTGGCAGGGTGGAAAGACTTGGGCCTCAGGCCTCCAAATTTAACATAGGTGACCGGGTTGGGGTTACCTGGATCAACTGGGCCTGCGGCCGATGTCACTTCTGCCTCACCGGTGCTGAAAATCTGTGTGCCGAGGCAAGATGGACGGGCAAGGATGTCGACGGCGGCTATGCCCAGTATACGGTGGTCTCGGAGGATTTCGTCTACCCAATCCCGGAGCGATTCAGCGACCCCGAAGC
>JACIWF010000144.1 GCA_014361095.1 Hadesarchaea archaeon
CAAGGAGCTGGTGAACAAGGCCGGTGAAATTTTAGCCGATCTGGAAATTCTGAAGGAAAAATCACTGATTCAGAAGTTCATGGAGGAACTGGTTGCCGGAAGGGGACTGGCCGCCTATGGGGAGAGTGAAATAAGGCGGGCGCTCGAGCATGGTGCCGTGGAGCTGCTGCTGATCTCCGAGGGACTGAGAAAGCTCCGAGTGACAACGAAGTGCCAGGCCTGTGGGGAAACCTTCCACGAAATAATCGACAGTTTGGATCGCTATCAAAAGGAGCTGCCTGAAAAAAGCTGTCCCAGATGCGGGGAAACCAAACTCACCTTGATCGAGAGCCGCGATGTCGTCCAAGAATTAATGGAACTAGCCGAGAAGTTCAACACCAAAATCGAATTTATCTCCACCGAAACCGACGAGGGCAAACAGCTTCTAACCGCTTTTAAGGGGTTGGCGGCCATTTTGAGGTTCAGGTCAAATCAGTAGTGTGCTGCCTTATTCACAAAAAATTATTTCATAACATCGTTCACTCATGTTTAAATTTCCGCCAACCACTTCATTTCCTCTTGACTCGCACCGAGGGCCAGCAGCTGTGCCCGCGACTTATAAAAGGTCTCCTGATACTCAGCCTCCGCCGAAGACTGAGCGACTATCCCGGCACCTACCGGAACATAGGCAGTCTTTCCCTTGATCAAAACTGACCTAACAATTATCCCCATATCCAGACAGCCTGAATTGCTCACGTAGCCAAATGAGCCGGCATAAGGGCCTCTTGCATCTGGTTCAATCGCATCGATAACTTCCATCGCTCTCCGCTTGGGCGTCCCAGCTATCGTCGCTGAAGGAAATGTGGCTTTCAATAGTTCAAACTTATCCTTCGGCTTTCCGCTGATCCTTGAAACTAAATGCTGGAAGAAGGGGAATTTTTTGACCCTCAGTCTCTCGTGTATCTTTACCCCATCGCAGGCGGCTTTGAACTCACCAACGCATTCGTCTAAGAGCATCGCGTGTTCAGATCTTTCCTTGTGACTCTTCCTCAGCTCAAGCTCCAGCTTTTTGTCCTCTCGGGGGTTGGTCCCCCGTCTCCTGGTTGAGGCCACGGGACGGCTCTCCGCATAATCTCCGCGAATGGTCAAGAAATTCTCCGGTGAAGAGCCCAAAACACAAACATCTTTCACGCGCAAATAGAAAATATATGGACAGGGGTTTATTTTCCTGAGCCGGGTGAAAACCGCGAATGGGTTTACCGCCTTGCAGGAGATCCTTCTCGAAACTATGGCCTGTGCGATCTCGCCTTGAGAAATAAGGTCTTTGGCCTCATCGACCATCCTCATGTACTCCTCCCTCTTGACATTCACGGAAACTTTTGACAATCGTGGTTCCTCCAGATCTCTGGGCACCGGCAAATTCCTCATTGCCTCCAGCTCCTCGATCGCACGACGATAGATCCTCGCTGGCTCGTCATCCAGGCTCGCGCAGTAGACTGACTTCAGATTGCCTTTACTGAACTCGTAGAACTTATCCACTTTTAGAAGAATTGAGTTAGGGAGTGCCATGGGGTCTGGTCTCTTCCATTCCATATCCAACATCGGTCTCGCCGAATCATACCCC
>JACIWF010000145.1 GCA_014361095.1 Hadesarchaea archaeon
GTTCGGTGCCTCAGCCCACATCGTCATCCAGGTGGTCAAACATCTTTACCCTCGCGCCAAGGTCTTTGTCTTCACCAAGCCGGGCCAGACGGACCATCAGGATCTGGCTCAAAAGCTGGGGGCTGACTGGGTTGGAGCCACAGGAGATACGCCGCCGGCCAAGCTTGACTGCGCCATTGATTTTACTCCCGTGGGGGAGCCGGTCAGGGAGGCGCTAAGAAACCTGCAGAAGGGGGGCCGGGTGGTGATTAATGCGATCAGAAAAACTAACCCCATTCCTGAGCTGAACTATGCCGAGCACCTTTGGTGGGAGAAGGAGCTGAAAAGCGTTGCCAATGTGACTAGGAGAGACGCGCTGGAGTTTCTGCCCCTGGCGGCCGAAATACCGATAAAACCCGAGGTCAGGGTGTTTGATCTGGGGACGGTTAACGACGCCCTGATTTTGCTCAAGCAGGGCAAAATCCGCGGTGCCGGCGTCCTGAGGCTAAATGTGTAACAGCCTCAAAGCTTGAGCGTGGCGGTGATGAAATTCAGGATCCCCTTGACCCTGTTTCTGACCTCTTCCAAATCGCTCTGGTTAGGCCTCCCGCTTATGTCACCCAATCGGCCCAACCTGTTCAACTTTTCACAAATTTCTCTGGTGTAACCAAACTTTCCGTTCAGAGCTTCAGCGTTAAAGCGGCCGACAGCCATGATAGGGTCCAAGATGAAGAACCCCAAGTGTTCAAAAAACTGTTCCATGTATTTCACCGCGCTGATGGCCTCGTGAATTCCTGTGTGCGGCCCGGCATAGGTGCAGAAGGCGACCGCAAACTTATCGCCCAGCCAAGGCGAGCCCGGCTTGAGTATTTCTCTTTCATCCCGGTAATGGTGAAACCTGTTCCTGAGGTAGCTGATAACGTTTTGCGGCGGGAGAAATTCATACACGGGCGAGCCGATAAATACAAGATCATAGTCCAGCCAGTCCGCCTCTAAATCGGGGCCAATTTTCATCAGCTCACACCCATGGCCACTTTCCTTCACCGCTTCTGCAATCGTCCTGGCAACCATCTCCGTGTTTCCGGTGAAGCTCCAGTAGAGGACGAGAACTCTCATGATAGCTAATTAACGTGCGTGAAATATAAAATGTGCCACCCGCTGACAACAGAACTGGAATTAATCCCGCAAAGCTGATAAAGTTAAAATCTCTGCGGACGGAAATATTTTTGAGCGACATTATTTTGATGATGCGATGATAAGCACCATTTTCAAATGTGCCGCGGGCCGAAGGTGGAAAACTGCCATTCTCAGCGTTACCACTGCGTGCAACTGCAGGTGTTCGATGTGCAACATCCCGAACCTGCCTCCGAGGCACCTGCCACTTGACGCTGGTCTTGAGGTTCTCCGGCAATGCGTGGAGAATAAGGTCGCCATCATCTCCATAACAGGCGGGGAACCCTTTCTCTACCCTCACCTGAAGCCGCTGGTGAAAAGTGCCCATGAGCTGGGAATTTTTGTGCACATGGCCTCAAACGGTTCATTCCCTGATAAAATCAACGAGGTGAGGGAATATGTCGACGCAATCGGAT
>JACIWF010000146.1 GCA_014361095.1 Hadesarchaea archaeon
CCTTCTCCTCTCACGACAAAATCCACTTGCGGACATTCCTGAATGGTTTCTTCGGGCAGAAAGGTCGCGTGTGGACCGCCCAGAACAATTTTCAAATTTTCGTTGATTTTCTTGGCAACTTTCGCGGTTTCGTAGGCGTCGGGTATCATGGACGTAGTTGCAGTTAAACCAACCAGGTCTGGATCATAACTTCTTATTATTTTGGCTATATCTTCCGTATTGTATCCCTCAGCAATGGAGTCAACTATTCTCACGTCATGGTCTTCTCTAATCATGGCGGCAAGATAAGCTAAGCCAAGCGGCGGTCCGGTGGTGCCCATAACCTTGGTCACGGCGCTTTCAGTGGGTGGAGAGATGAGCAGCACCTTCATCTTTCAGTCACCTACATATGAAGGTGATTCGTAAAATACTATAGTTTTATTTTTTCAGCCGGATTTTAGACACTATTTTTCTTTATATCAATGTGCCGTAAAGCAGCCCGATCAAAGTAGCGACTATCACAACCAGCGAGATGTAAACGCCGGCCTTTTTCCATCCGACCATTCTGATAAGTGCGACCATGCTGGGAAGGCTTAGAGCCGGTCCGGCGAGCAGGAGGGAAAGGGCCGGCCCAGGGGCCATGAGACCGGAGCTGTAACCAAAGAATATCCCGACAATTGGAACTTCGAGCAGAGTTGGCATGTAAAGGAGAGACCCGATGACTGAGGCCAGCAGACAGGCTGTTGCTGAGTTGTTTCCGAGATAGGGTCTGGTTAGTTCACCCACGGCTGTAGCTGGGTCATGGGACGGGGAGAAGTTTGCCGCGATGCCTCCAATTAAGCCCACGATGAACACACCGATGAGAAGAACCGGGAATATTTTCTTAACAACCCACCAAGTTTCGTAACCCCAGCTCTTTACCTCCTCTTTGGTGTAGTAAAATATCAGAATTATGGAAACGGCAATGGTGAGTAAGTAAACTGTCGCAAGCCTGTATGTTAGGTCAATAATTCCTGAGGCTCCGACGACCAGTATCGCGACCAGTAGTGTGAAAAATAATGTGGAAACGTATTTGGGTCGCGTTATGGTGGGTGCTCCTATCTGGACCACTTGATTTTCAGGCACAATTTCCCTCTTTTTACCACGTTCAAAAATTGTCGCCATGATGAGCCCCACGATTATTGCCATAGATACTGAACTCAGGGCCCGAGCAATGCCCAGATCGAAACCAAGGACGCTAGCGGTGAAAACTATCGCCAGCACATTGATCGCCGGTCCAGAAAACAGGAAGGCAAAGGCTGGACCTATGCCAGCGCCGCGCTTGTAGATTCCTTGGAAGATGGGCAAGATCGTGCAGCTGCAGACAGCCAAAATTGCTCCTGAGACAGAAGCCACGCTATAGGAGAGCCACTTCTTTGTCCCTGTTCCGAAGTACTTGATCACAGATTGTTTGCTCACCATGGCCGCTATTGCTCCGGAGATGAAAAAGGCAGGTACTAGGCAGGTGATCACATGTGCCGAGAGGTACTCAACCAAGGCGTCGATGCCGGGTTTTATTATTTCGTACATAGTATTTCAAAAATAT
>JACIWF010000147.1 GCA_014361095.1 Hadesarchaea archaeon
AGACAATCCCCTTCTTCCTGGGTCAGGATGCGAGGAGCGTTGGAGATTCAAAGAGCAACCGAACAGGCATAGATCTTCTTAAAAGACTTAACGTGCCTGTGTTCGAGCCGATCATATCATACCACATGACACTGGAGGAGTGGGAGAGTTCCATTGGTCTGTCCAATGACATCGGCTGGAGTGTTGCCATGCCCGAGTTCGAGGGAGTGATAGAACCCATAATCATCGGGGCAGGCGGCAGACATGACGAATATATTGAGCGCGCACCCATCAGAGAGCGGTGTGAGAGGCTGGCGATGCGAGTCAGAAGATGGATAGAGCTTGCGAGAAAGCCAGTCTCACAGCGGCGTGTTGCATTTATACTGCACAACAATCCATGCGCCTCTGTGGAGGCTGCAGTTGGTGGAGGTGCACATCTTGACACCCTCGAGAGCGTTGCTCGCATCATGAACAGGATGGTTGAGGCAGGATACTCTCTGGAGAACGTTCCTGCTACAGGTGGAGAGTTGATAGAGAATATCATGAACCGCAAGGCCATCTCCGAGTTCCGCTGGACCACAATTGAGGAGATCGTGGCCAAGGGAGGTGTTTTAGCGTACCAGACAAAAGAGGAGTACGAGAGATGGTTCAACACGCTCTCTCCCACAGTTCGTGATCGTGTGTGCGAGGCGTGGGGTAACCCACCTGGGGAGGAGAAGAACGGCATACCTGCTGCAATGCTCTATCAGGGGAAGATAGTTATCACCGGCGTTCGGTACGGCAACGTTGTCATCTGCGTCCAACCGAAGAGGGGATGTGCTGGAGCGAGGTGCGATGGCCAGGTGTGTAAGATCCTCCACGACCCGGATGTTCCACCGACGCACCAGTACATGGCGACATACCGTTATATAGAGGAGAGCTTCGGTGCAGATGTGATCATTCATGTTGGCACGCACGGAAACCTCGAGTTTCTGCCCGGCAAGGGGGTGGGGCTCTCAAGAGACTGCTATCCGGACATCTGCATCGGCACCATCCCGCATCTTTATATCTACAATGCTGACAACCCGCCTGAGGGGACCATAGCGAAGCGCCGCAGCTACGCGGTCCTCATCGACCACATGCAGACGGTGATGACACAGTCCGGGCTTTATGACGAGCTGCTTGAGGTCGATAGGCTTCTGGGTGAGTACGAGAGCGCAAAGCATGACCATGCCAGATCTCATGAGCTGAGAGATCTGCTGATAGAGGCGATCAAGGCGGCAAACCTCGATAAAGGAATAAAACTGACCGAGGATACGCCGCTAGAGGAGATCGTGAGACGCACGCATAACGAGCTGAGCCGGGTCAGAAACACACAGATCGACTCTGGCATGCATATATTCGGACAGATTCCCGAGGGATATAAACGGGTGGAGTTCATAAACGCTGTGTTGAGATTCGAGGGCAATGGGATTTCACCACGGAGGATCATCGCCTCGATGATGGGTCTTGATCTAGATACGCTTCTGAGCGATCAGGGGGCTATCAACGAGCATTATGGCAAATCACATGGCCAACTTCTGGAA
>JACIWF010000148.1 GCA_014361095.1 Hadesarchaea archaeon
AATGGCCGCCGGCTTCACTGCCTTCAAGATCTCGAACCAGGCTACGCTCGCCACACCTGCCACCAGACAAAGAAGCAGCTCAACCGGATGCAGGGGAGCCACCTTGAAAACTGCCCGAAGCGCCGGGACGTAGAGCAGCAGCAGGATGAAAATAGAGGTGCCGCCCAACACCAGCCACAGGGGAAGGTTCTTTTTACCGATCGAACCGAACATGCTCCTTGACCAAGAAAGGTTGGTAAGGATGAGACAAAGGTTGGCTATGATAAGGGTGACATAGGTAAACGTCCGCGCCTTTTCCTCTCCCCATCCATTGTAGGAAAACAAAAAAACGGAAAGTGTCACTAGGAGCACGATCAAGCCCTGGAGGATGCCCAAGCCTAATGTTCTTCTGTTAAACAGCTTTGCCCTTGGATTTCTGGGTGGGCGCCTCATGACATCAGGTTCTTCAGGCTGCGCCTCGAAGACCACGGAACAGGCCGGATCTATTATCAGCTCTAGAATAGCCACATGGACGGGGAGGAGGACCAGGGGCAAGTTCAGCAGGACCGGTATCAGGGTGATCCCGGCTATCGGCACATGGATGGTGAAGATGTAGATCATCGCCTTCTTAATGTTGTCATAAATTCTTCGACCGAGCCTCACGGCCTGAACTGTGGAGGAAAAGTTATCATCGAGCAGGACGAGCGAGGCAGCTTCTCTGGCAACGTCGGTCCCCCTCTCCCCCATGGCCACACCTATGTTCGCTGCCTTCAGAGCCGGGGCATCGTTGACCCCATCGCCGGTCATGGCCACCACCTCCCCGCTGCTTCTGAGGGCCCTCACTATTCTCAGCTTCTGCTCGGGCGTCACCCTGGCATAGATGTTTGAAATCCTCACGCGTTTCATGAGTTCCTCGTCGCTCATCTTTTCCAGGTCGGCGCCGGTCACGATCTCATCATTGCCTTTCAACCCGACCTCTCTGGCCACGTGCAGCGCTGTACCCGGATAATCTCCTGTTATCATCACAACCCTTATCCCGGCGCGGTAACACTCCTCTATTGCCTCCTTGACCTCAAGCCTCGGCGGATCCTCAAATCCCAACAGTCCAATGAACTCGAACCTGAAATCGTGCTGCTCAACTGGAAGGTTTATCTTCTTGAAATAGGCCTTGGCAACGCCGATCACCCGCAGACCATCGTCGGCCATCCTCGCGACATTCTTTGAGACCTCCCCCAATTCCTCCTCGCTGAGGTGACAGAGGTCGGCGACGGCCTCCGGAGCTCCCTTGGCCGCGATCACGTATTCCTCACCATCAGGGGAGCTCCAGACCTGGGACATGGCCAGCAGCTCCCTTGAGAGCAGGTATTCCCTGACCAGCGTCCAGTTTCCGTGCACGTGCTCGGTGTTCGCGATCTTCCTCTCGGAGAACTGGCTTATCGCCCTCTCTATCGGGTCGACGGCATCCTTTCTGCATGCCAGAAGGGCGAACTCCAGCAGCTCGTGAAACCTTTCTGGAAGCGGGCTATTTTCATCAACATCATAGAACTCGCCGT
>JACIWF010000015.1:0-10981 GCA_014361095.1 Hadesarchaea archaeon
GTGGTATTCCTTTTTGAGTGAAAAAGAGGTTGCAGCCGGAAGCTGCCACTTTTTTATTTTTTAACGCAGGACAGCAATGCCGTCGATTTCGATCAAGAGGTCCTCCATGATGAGGCTCTTAACCGCAATCAGCGTGCTCGCCGGGTGGTCCTTCTTAAAATACTCGGACCTTATCTGCCTGAATTTGGCCAAGTTTTTGATGTCGGTTAAGTAGATCCTTATCTGGACCAGGTCGTCGAGGGTTCCTCCCTCGGCAGCCAGGATGGCCCGCAGATTCTCGAAGACCTGTCGCACCTGTTTTTCAAAGTCACCCTTGCCGACGATTTCTCCCTTGGCGTTCTCGGCTATTTGTCCCGAGATAAAGAGAAGGTTGCCCGCCCTGACCGCGGGAGAGTATCCGGTTGGCTTGGGCAGGTCTTCCGGGACGACTATTTTCTTCACAGATACACCCCCGATTTAGCCCCCGTTTTGCGGGTTTTTACTCACGAACCCACTTCAGCTCCCAGACTTCCGGATTCTTCAGCCAGGGCGCCGTCGGGATAATTTTCTCGCCAATTCTCTGAACTTTGTCGATTATCTTCTCCTCGTTGACGGTCTTGACCACACCTTTTTCCATGATTATCTTTCCGTTGACCATCACGGTGTCGCAGGAGTCACCCTTGCCGTTGTAGACGAAGCTGTTTATGACGTTCTCCTTGGTCACCGGGACCCAGTAGACTTTTCTGAGGTTCCACATGACGATGTCTGCGGCCTTTCCAACTTCAAGCGAGCCGATTTCCTTATCCCATTTCAGCGCCTTGGCACCGTTAACAGTTGCCATCTCGAGCGCCTTGGGGCTGGGATCGGCGGTTCTCAGCATGAAGAGGTCTGGGTCCGGGAATATCATCGGATGCCAGGCTTCGGCGTGTCCGACCGAGACCGTCCAGATATCCCGCACCAGGTCATGGGCTGTGCCCGTGCTGGATTCATCGTTGCCTAGTGCCACATTTATTCCCATCTTGACCATTATCGGGAACTTCCCCCTCATGGAAACAGCCGAGTAAACCCCGTGCATGCTTGAACCCGGAACGTGCACAACGTTGGAGTTGGTCTCCTTCAGCATTAGCAGTTCGCCACCATCAACCCAGGCCATGTGCGCCGCCATGAAGTCGGGACCAAGGACGCCCTGGTCATAGAGGTATTCAATGTCCCTGCGGCCGAATCGCTTGCGGGTCATTTCCACCATGTCATGTGAGACCCCGGCGTGTGTCAGTATGCCCACGTCGTATTTGTTGGCCAGTTCCCTGGTGGCTTTGCACAGTTCAGGCGAGACGTTGCAAACTTGCTGCAGGTCCATCCAGGCTTTGATTCTGCCGTTGGCGGCACCGTTGTATTTTTTGATGAACTCCTCGCTGCGTCTGATGCACTGGTCGGTGGTTTCTCTTAGTCTGCCGCAGAGTTCGGTGAAGGCGTCGTAGGAGGCGTAGGAAGATTTAGTCGCCTCGTGGATGTCCATCAGGTCTCTGCCTAGGACCGCCCGAACTCCAACATCGGTCACTGCCTTCGCCGCCGACTCTTCCATCGTCTGAATGGTGCCGCAGTCGCAGAAGGTGGTTGTCCCGGTCTTGAGCCCCTCGATCAGGTTCTTGACAGCAGCATAATAGTAGTTCTCCTTAGTCAGATTCATGTAGGTCCAGGAGAAATAGCGCTCGCACCAGGGGACAACCGGAACATCGTCTAACATGCTCTTGTCGTAGGCAGATTCCAGGTGTATGTGGCCGTTGATCAGTCCAGGCGTCACCAAGTAATTCTTGGCATCGATTACGCGGTCCGCCCTATATTTTCTTTTTATGGCCGCCGTGTCGCCGATGTCGATGATCTTTCCATCATCAACGGCAATGGCGGCATTCTCAAGAAGTCTTCTCTTTGGGTCCATGGTAAGGACAAATCTCGCGTTCACAATAAGGGTATCCACCATGTGTCTCAGTATGCTTAAGAGTCGACCGTTAAAAAGATTTTTGGTCGAAATTTTGTTTAACTTTCCGAAAAGAGGCATTAAAATCATTGATGTTCACGAAAAGAGGAGAATTGAGTTAGACACGGCCCGACTAAATACATCAGCTATTGGGCTGGGTTCAGGACTGTCCGGTTTATATCAAAATAAAACCGATAGTTCCATGATGCTTAATAAAGATAAGGTCAGGAAGTTGGCCCTGAAGCTAGGTGCAGATCTGGTTGGATTTGGACCCGCGGAGGCCATGGATGAGGCGCCTGCAGGACATCGGGCGAGGGATTTTCTCCCTGATGCCAGGACCGTCATCTCGGCGGCGGCGCGCATAAATTATTCAGCCGTTGACGGCCTCCCCCTAACCAGACGAGAGTATGTCAATGCCAATGATAGCTCCCGCGCCCTGCTCAACGGCGTCATCTGCGGGATAGCCAGATATCTTGAGGAAGAGGGCTATTCTGCGATACCCTTTCTTCAGGGGTCGGATCGCAAGATGCTGATGGGGGACCTCTCCTTGAAACACGCGGCTGTAGTGGCCGGTCTGGGTGAGTTCGGGCTGAACAACCTTCTGCTGACACCTCGTTTCGGGCCCCGGGTCCTGTTGGGTGCCGTGGTCACGGACGCTCCAATAATTCCGGACCCGCCACTGAAGGTGCAGCTTTGCGATCTCTGCGGCGCCTGCCTGAAAGCCTGCCCTGTTGGCGCGATAAAGGAGCCCAAGGGTTATGACAGGAGAAAAGGCTGGAGCATAGATAAGCACAGGTGCTCCCATTATATACACGAAGTTCTGGAGCCAGACTACGGCCACTACAGTTGCGGCCTGTGCATCAAGGCCTGCCATGTTGGGAAGGAAGAAAGGTTGCAAAGAGAGATACAGGCGAGATTGAAATGATGGAGGGAGGATGTTTATGATCGTCGATGTGCATGTTCATTTGGGCGAACTGGGCAGGCACTTTCAGAAGTGGTGGATGGACGAGCTCTACGGCGGCTTTCCGAATGTTCCGGATAGAGAAGTGAGATACCGGAAAGACCCTGTAGAAAGCCTGATTGAGGACCTAGATCAGGCAGGCGTTGATGTCGCCTGCGTCATGGCCAGCGATCACCGAAGGCCTTACCCATATGGCATTGGCTCAAGCTACACGCCGAATGATTATGTGGCTGAATGCGTCCGTAAACATCCGGAAAGATTCGTCGGTGTGTGCAGCTTTGATCCACTGAGAGATCCTCATGAGGCCAGGAAGGAGCTGGAGAGGTGCGTCAGGGAGTGGGACATGCGTGCCCTGAAGCTCTACCCCACCTACGACCATTTTGATCCCCGTGATGAGCGAGTTTTCCCGATCTATGAGAAGGCCATCGAGCTAGATCTGCCGGTTCATTTTCACATGGGCTACACCGGCACCATCAATGCACCGATGAAGTATCAGTTCCCCCATCTGCTTGACGAGGTGGGGATAAGGTTCCCTGAAATGAAGGTGATAGTGGCCCACATGGGATTTCCCTGGGTTGATGAGTGTCTGTGCCTGCTGATGAAGCATCGCCACTGGTATGCCGATATTGCCTACTGGGGAGCCTTTCCACCGGAATTTTTGATCGAGATGATGAAAAAGTTTGATTTCATGTGTGGCTATCGCCGGCTCCTCTATGGGTCGGAGAATCCCTGGACGGCAACTTTTACCAAGACGGTCATGAATCTGAACGAGATAGCCAAGGAAAAGGGCATAAGCTTCAGGATAAGCGAGGCTGACTTGAGGAAAATCATGGGTGAGAACGCAAGGAAGCTCTACCGGATCTAGCCGCTCTGCAGACTATTTCTTCTTTGGCTGGTACTGTTTTCTCCTCTCCAGAACCTCAGGAGTGATCTTCGTCGCTAGGTCGATGATCTTCTGCTCCTCGACATTTTTCAGGACACGATTTTCCATCACAATCTTCCCGTCGACAAAAACCGTTTCAACGTCATCGCCGTGACAGGCGTAGACGAGGTGGGAGACCACGTTGAAGAACTCGCCGAAGAGGACAGGAGTGGTGCGCAGCTTGTTCAGGTCGACTAGAATCAGATCTGCCTTTTTACCCACCTCTAGGGAACCGATCTCCTTGTCCCAGCCCAGAGATCTGGCGCCCCCGATGGTGGCCATCTCCAACACCTGATAGGCTGGCAGCACGGTGGCATCCAGCCTGGTGACCTTTTGTAGCAGCGAGGCGAACTTCATCACCTCAAACATGTCGGCGGTGTTGTTTTCCTTCAGGCCGTCTGTGCCCAAGCTCACGTTCGCCCCGTATTTTATCAGCTCCGGCACCGGGCAGACCCCGTCGGCAAGCTTCTGGTTGCTCACGGAACAGTGGGCAATGTTGGTTCTGGTTTGGCCTAGCAGCTGCCTTTCCCTTTCGGTGAGCCAGCAGGCATGCGCGATGAGGGTATTTTTACCCAGCAGGCCGAAATCGGCAAAGGCCTCTATGGGGTGTTTTCCGAACCTCTTCATCGACAGTTCCCATTCATCCCTCACCTCGTTGGAGTGGATGTGAATTCCAGTTTTGTATCTCTTTGCGCCCTCGACCACCTTGTGTATGTGATCATCTGAGCTGTAGAAGGCCCACTCCATTCCGAACCAGACTCTGACCCTGCCCTGCGCATAGCCATTTCTCGACCTAACCAGTCTTTCATTATCTTCATATGATTCATATTTTTGAACCGGCGAGTCGGCGGCCATAGGAGCGAGGACGGCCCGGAGTCCGATCTCCCTGACGGCATCGGCGCAACGGTGCATGTATCGAAACATGTCGGCAAGACAGGTCGTCCCCGACTTCAGGGCCTCGGAGTAGGTCAGCATGGCGGCGGCGTGGGCGATGTCAGGGGTAACGACCCAGTGCCAAGGTGAGATGTAATAATCCAGCCACTCTATCAACGGCATGTCGTCCGCGGTGCCCCTGATCAGGTCTGAGTGGATGTGGGTGTTTATCAGGCCCGGAATGACGGCTTTCTTTCTGGCGTCAATGATCCGGTCCACTTTGTATCTTTTTTTCATAATCTCACGAGTCTTTCCCAGATCAATTATCCTGTCGCCCTTGATGACCACAGCACCGTCTTCAAAAATTCTCCCCCGTTTGTCGACGGTGATGACAATTCCGTTTTTTATCAAGGTGGTTTCGGGCATAGCATCAACCTCATTCTCAACAAAAATAATGTCCCTCGTTCTTTTATCATTGACCCTTGAATCAACCGCCTTGCCGAATTACAGTTTCATAAAAGTTTAATAGCCCCGGCAGCCATCTTCAAAAGAGGTGGATGCTATTAGCGAAATTGTGGCAATTGAGAATATAGGTAAGTTAGTTTCTGGAGACATAAATCAACCCATCTTGGAAGCCGACACGATATTGATCCGGGATGGGAAAATAGCCGAGATCGGATGGAAGGGCGAGATCGACGTTGAGGCTGCCAAGACGCGCGTTGACGCCATGGGTCTGGTGGTGACGCCAGGTTTCATCGACCCGCATACCCACATGGTCATCGGTGACTGGACCCCGATTCAGAAGGCGATCGGCTGGATGGAAGGAGCCTTACTGGCCGGGGTCACGACGATGATCTCTCAGGGTGAAAACAACATAGGCGGGCTGCCGATGGACCCTGCGGGCAACAAGGCCCTAGCAATACTAGCCGCGAAGACATACAAAAAATACCGACCCGGTGGCGCCCTAAAGGTCCACGGCGGGGCACTGATGCTGGTCGAGGGCCTGACGGAGCAGGACTTTAAGGAGATGGCCGAGGCCGGCGTCTGGTTAATCGCCGAAATAGGTGGCTGTGGTCTCTATAAACCAAAGGATGTAGTGCCGATGGTAAAGTGGGCCAGGAAATATGGTTTCAAGGTATCGGCTCATCTGGGGCCGGTGTCAATTCCACTGTCTGCGCCGCTGATGGCTGATGAGATAATTGAGATTAATCCGGATCTGGCCGTTCACGTGAATGGCGGGTCAACCTCAGTCCCCTTTGCCGAGGTGAAAAAACTTGTTGACGACGCCGACTTCCATCTCGAGGCAGTTTTCAACGGGAACCCGAGGGCGGCCGTGGAGATGGTTGACTACATGAGAAAGAAGGACGCGCTTGACAGGCTAGTCATAGGCTCTGATACACCAACGGGCAATGGCATGATCCCGGTGGCGATTCTGAGGATGGTGGTCCAGATAGCCTCTCTGAACCGACTGCCTGCTGCCGAGGTCATTGCCGCGGCCACGGGAAACACCGCTGATACCTTTGGTTTAAACGTAGGCAAGATTGAGGTCGGTCGGGAAGCAGACATAATAATACTGGACCGTCCGGCCGGGTCGCAAGGGCGCGATGCCTTGGAGGCAATAGAGATCGGCGACATTCCTGGGACGACATTGATAATGGTTGACGGCCAGATAGTTGCCCTCAGGGGAAGGGATACTAGGCAGACGGCAGGCTGCGTCAAGATCAATGGTGTCGAGAGAAAGGTAACCACAATGGAGGATTATCTCTGGGGACCATGGAAGTTTGCCATCGACCGGTTGATCTGAAGAAGGAGCGAATGCGCAAGCTATAAATTAAATGGTACTCCAGAAAAGTTGTGATGTAATGGCTGAGGTGAAGAGGACCATTTGCATGGGTTGCCACTGTGAGTGTGGTGTCCTAGTAACCGTTGAGAATGGAAAGGTAACCAAGATAATCGGTGATCCGGATCACCCTCAGAATGAGGGGGCAATTTGTGTAAGGGGAATGTCCTATCAGCAGCTCCTTTACCATCCCGACAGGCTGCGCTACCCGATGGAGCGCCAGCCAAATGGGGAATGGAAGAGGATATCTTGGGACGAGGCAATGGACAAGATCGCCAGCAAGTTCAAGGAGCTGATCAACAAGTACGGTCCGGAGTCACTGGCCTTTGTTTTCTGCGACGGTGACCGGGACAACATCGTTTTCAACGTTGACTGGCTGACGGCGATCCAGAGCCCCCATCTGCTGGGAACCGACGCCCAGTACTGCATTCGGCCCAACTGGATTGCGGACGGCCTGACCTTTGGACAAGCGCTGACTTGGGAGAAAGGGCCGGACTATAAAAACAGCAAATGCATCCTGATCTGGGGAGGCAACCCGCTCGAGACCCACCTCGGTTCCAAGGGCCAGGAAATACTTCAGGCGAAATATAACCGGGGGGCTAAGCTCATCGTTGTCGACCCGCGTTTCACCAATCTGGCTTCCAAAGCCGATATCTGGCTGCAGGTGAGGCCGGCGACAGATGCCGCGCTCGCGTTGGGAATGCTCAATGTCATCATCAACGAGGAACTTTACGACAAGGAGTTCGTCTCTGAATGGACGGTGGGTTTCGATAAACTCCGTGAGAGGGTTCAGGAATATCCTCCGGACAAGGTCGCCGAAATTACTTGGGTTCCGGAGGAGAAGATCAGGGAAGCGGCCAGGATGTATGCCACCAACAAGCCCGCCTCCGTGCATCACAGAATGGGCGTCACTATGAACACCAACGGGCTTCAGACCTGCAGGGCCGTGGACATGCTGATAGCCATCACCGGCAACTTGGATATTCCAGGGGGCAACCTGCTGCCTTTCCCGTCGCCGACCAGCAAAGTCAGGTCGGCATATGTGGAGTTTCCAAAGCTTTACGCGGAAAGGTTGCCCAAGGAAGTGAAGCAGAGGAGATACGGGGTGAAGGAGTTCCCCTTCGGTTTTGATAAAGCCAATCCCTGGAACGATTCTCACCCTGTTCTCGCCTTCGACTCGATTCCACAGGGCGGGATAAGGGGCATGTTTATCGTCAACGATCCGGTCATGGGGATGCAGGGCAGCAAGCAGACGGCCAAGGATCTGGAGCATCTGGAGTTTCTGGTGGTGATGGATTTCTGGATGACACCCACCGCCAGTTTTGCCAACATCGTGCTGCCGGCCGCGACCTGGCTGGAGAGGGACCTGGTCCACGAGCTGCACTATCCCAGCTATGTCGGGGTGGCTCCAAAGGTGATTGACCCGGTTCCGGAATGCCGAGACGAGAGAGAGGTTTCGATTGAGCTGAGGAAAAGGCTGGGCCTGAAGAGCGCCTATCCGGTGGAGAGCGTGAAGGAATGGAACGATTACCGCTTGGAAAGGCTGGGCGTGACCTTTGATGAATTTTACCAGAAATACGGCACGGTTTTAAAGTTCCAGTTTGAGACCGAGAAATACAAGAAGTTCAAAAAGTTTCCGGGAACACCATCCGGAAAGGTTGAGCTTTACTCGAAGACGCTCGAGGAGAACGGAATTGACCCGCTTCCCCATCACGAGGAGCCTCCGGTAGGTCCGGTGACCACACCGGAGCTGATGGAGGAGTATCCATTCATCTTCATCTCAGGGAGCAGAAAGGTGCTCTACTTCCACGGCTACGGGAGGCAACTGCCCTGGCTTCGTGAGCTACAGCCCGATCCTGAGGTCGAGATAAACCCGGAAGCGGCAGAGAAGCTGGGAATCAATGATGGTGACTGGGTCTGGATCGAGACGCCGCAGGCCAAGGGAGAGCGGGTGAAGTTCAGGGCCAGGTTGACCTGGGGAATTCATCCCAAGGTGGTCAACGCCGATTCCCACTGGTGGTTCCCTGAGCGAAAGGACGATCCGCATCGAGCCTGTTTTGAATCCAACGTTAATGTGGTGGTGCCCAGATATCCACCGTATGACCAGGTCTTTGGCTGTCCGATTATCCGCGGGGCCATCTGCAAGATAACAAAGGCGGAGGCATGAGGGTGGCAAAATACAAACTGCAAGCCGACGTGAAGAAATGCATCGGCTGTCATTCCTGCGAGATCGCCTGCAAACAGGAGTTCAACCTACCCGTGGGGCCGATGCCCATCAGGGTGGTCAAAATAGGGCCGCGGAAGACCGACGGTGGGCTCAGGACGGACTATGTTCCAGTTTTCTGTAAGCACTGCGAGGATGCCCCCTGCATTAAGGCCTGCCCGGAGCACGCGCTTTACAAGAGGCCAGATGGCATCGTCATGGTGAACAAGGAGAAGTGCATCGGCTGTCAGCTGTGCATCGATGCCTGCCCGATAAACGCCCCCCAATTCAACCCTGAGCTGGGAAAGATTGAACTCTGCAATCTCTACTGAAATCAACAAAAAGATGCAGGAGATAAAAGTAAAGGACATCCTTAGCTTCAAATAGAGAGTTTCTGAGCTGTCCGATTCACTCCAACAAAAGCAGCACAAAACTCTTGTAGGGCTCACTATCCTTCACAACGTTGATCTCAAAACCTGCCTTCCGGGCCGTTTTGTAAACATCGATCCCGACTGCTTCCATCGACGGCCTAGCTTTCCGCGGGTGCAGGCAGTCCGCTTTGCTCAGCAGTCCGCGGTTCTCAGCTTTTTCCGCCACGCATGGATCACAATATCTACAGGGTCCGGAGACGAGCAGCAGAGCTCGGTAGTAACCGCTCAGGAAGGCCTCCCTTTCCAGAGCCAGCGCCTTTTCATGAACCCGGCGCTGATCCTCCTCATCTTTCATGTTTCTGAACTCCATGAGCAGACCCTTGCTGTAACCCTTCAGCCACCTTCTGGTTTCTTCAGGTGTGGGTGTGTGAGGGGGGCAGGTGAGGCGGATTCCGTACATCCTGCAACCGTACTGGCATTTTATCCGGACATAGTCCTCGACAAAGATGTCATCCGTTGAAATAATTTTGACCGAGCTGGCCCCAGTTGCCCTTGCCTTTTCAATCAGTGCCTGCAATGGTTCTGCAAACTCTGTCATATGGAACCGACCTGCTGCCAAAAATCGTCGCCGGCTCTTGATAAAAACCTTCTCCTAAAATAAGAAAGAGCAAACGATTTATCGGCTCTGTCTTGGGTAAAATTTTCCAAAACCCTCCCTGCCCCAAAAGCTTCCTTCCTTGGCCACTACTTCTCCCCTGACCATGGTTAGTTTGGGAACCCCTTTAACTTTAAAACTGTCAAAGGGAGTCCAGTCGGCCCGGTGGTGCAGTTTTTCGGCCTTTATCGTCATTTTCTCCTTCAGATCAATTATCGTGAGGTCAGCATCGGACCCAACCTGGATTAGCCCCTTTTCCGGGTATAAGCCAAATACTTTCGCCGGCGTGATGGAGAGGATTTCTACGAGCCTTTTCAAGGAAATTTTTCTCCGGTGAAATCCCTCGCTTATCATTAGCATGATTCTGGTCTCAACCCCGGGGACCCCGCCCTCGACTTCCCAGATATTTTCCCAGCCCCTTTCCTTCTCGGCCTGCAGGGGGGCATAGTGGTCCGAAACCACCATGTCCAAAACTCCATTAGCCAATGCATTCCAAAGTGCTTCAGAATCGGCCTTGGTCCGTAGCGGTGGGTTGACTTGAAGATAGGGGCCGAGTTTCTTCAGATCCTCCTGGTTGAAAATTAGGTAGTGCGGGCAGGTTTCTCCGGATACCGGCAGTTCCCTTTTCTTCGCCCACCCGATTAAATCCGCTCCATGACTGGATGAAATATGGAAGACGTGAAGCGGCGCGGCTACTTCTGAGGCCAAGAGTATGGCTCTGGATATGGCCTCAACTTCGGCTATAGTGGGCCTGGATAGCGCATGGGCCATAGGATCACTTCTGCCCAGCTTCTTGAGCTCGTTTAGCCGATGGAGTCTGATGCTTTCGTTTTCAGCATGAACCGTGGCTAGGGATTTGACCTCGCTGATCTTTCTGAATGAGTCGAGCATGGTCCCGCTGTCCAGCGATGGCAGTCCATCAGGATTGGCCATGAAGTGTTTGAAGGACACGGCACCCATTTTTGAAACATTGATGATTTCCTCGACGTGTTTCTCCTGACAAATTGCGGCGTGAAGAGCAAAATCTACCGTACACACTTTCTCTCCGTCCGTCTTCATCTGGGCAAAAGTTTTCTCAAGCCCATCTTCACCAGGTATGGCAAAATCTATTATTGTGGTAGTTCCTCCAATTGCGGCCGCTTTCGTGCCGTTGGCGAAGTCTTCCCTGTGCAGGTAGCCGGGAACATGCAGATGGACGTGAG
>JACIWF010000015.1:10990-16484 GCA_014361095.1 Hadesarchaea archaeon
CTATGGCGCCGGGAATTATTATGGTGCCCCCGGCGTCGATTTTTTCATCGGCTGCCGGGAGGTTAGGTTCCTTCGCTATCAGGACAATTTTGCCGGCCTCTACAGCCAAACCCGTCTCTAAGAAAACTCCTTCGACGAAAATTTTTCCGTTGGTTACTACGGTATCTACTCTCATCGCGGCGACCTCTTGGATGACGCCACTCCCGCGAGTAGATAGAGTATCGTCCAGGTCGTGATCCAGTAGAGGGGCCACGCCGGCAACTGGTATGGTTGCCAGGCCGGAGTTGGAATCCATTCCACGTTGAAGGCTGTTACTGAATTTTTGCCGACTTCATAGGCGATCTTGAGCAGGTCGGAAGTGGTTATTCCTAGCGGTTCGTCTAATCCTGGGGCGGCTCCAAGGTCCAGAACATCCAGATCTAGGTTGAGGAATAGGTGATCGGCACCTGTCCTCGCCTTTTGAATGGCCTCTTTGGCGATTTCGCTGATCCCCCTACGCTCGATTTCAGCGTAAGTATACACGGTTGCCCCCTTTTTCCGGTACCAATTCATCTGCTCCTTAAAGTTCCTCGGCCCCCTCATCCCGATTTGGACGAAATTTTTCATATTCACCCCGTCAAGTTCAGATGCACGGGCCACCCAGCAGGCGAGGGACCACTTGCTGCCGCTGTGAATATCCATGTTGTCAGCATGGGCGTCCAGATGGATGATGCCCAGCTTGCCATCCAATCCACATATGGATTTTGCGAAGAGATATGGATGGGCTCCGATCGTCAGCGGAATACATCCGGCCTCCAAAATTTCTGAAATTTTCTTCTCCGCGACCTGAAAATAATCGTTGATGTTTTCCCGGTCTAAAGGATAAAATCCAGCCACATCGCCGCAGTCGACTAGGTTTATCTGCTCGAGGACATCGATGTCAAGCTCGGGCAGATATCCTCCATACTTTATCGAGGCCTTTCTCAGGCGCACGGTGTCCATCATGTTTATGCCGATTTCCCTTCCGACCAGCATTTCAGCGCCTTGAGAGGGCAGGCCCAAAAATGCCACATCAGCGCCCTTTAGATCTTTTTTTCCTCTAGCCACAGGGGCGCCGAGAAAAGTTGGCACATCGCCGTAAATGGTTGGGATGAGCATTTTTTGAAAATTTTCCATGGATTTCCTATATCTGGTTTTACCCACAAAACCACGCCTTAACTTTGAACGGCGATCATAAAAATTTTCAGTTTCAGCCTAATTTTTAAGGTGTGTGCAGAGAGTTATTGGAAGCGGGGTTTTATTATGGGCCAAATAACGGTGTTGGTGGTTTATCTATCATTTTTCCAAGAGATCACGGGCACGAGGGAGGAAAAAATTAACATCTCCGAGGGGGCGGCTTTGATTGACCTGTTAACACTTCTCTGCACCAAGCACGGTGAAAAATTCAGAAAGACCCTTTTCGACCCGAAGACCGGGAGTGTCTACGGTCATAATCACATAACCCTGAATGGGCAGCTGGCTCATCTTATGGATAAAAATCTTCGGATTAAGCTGGGTGATGGCGATCGTGTGGTTATCGCCCACGCCGTCTCCGGAGGCCAATAGTTTCTTCTCAGAAAGGAATTTTACCCAGCCTTTTCAGCTCTTCAGCCACGTAGTCCAACCCGAGTTCTTCCAGCTTCTTTCCGGGGATGAGTCCGGTTTTTTGGTCCCATCCCCTCAGCCCGTAGTATTCATCCAGCATTTTCTCCAATTCCACGACATGTCCCTTGGCTGCGCCCTCAGGGGCAGGTATTTTGGTGAACCTGTCTGGAAGGGTGTCGTCATTTTTGCTTAGCCCCTCCCGGATATTGAAAGCCCTCTGGAGGTTAACTATTCTTTCGCCGGCTCTCCTCAGCTCCTCACCGCTTACCCTCATCCCTGTTGCCAGTTTCAGAATCTTTGCCATATCTTCGAAGTAGATCTGCCCCGTGTACAGCGGCAGGCAGGTGCCGGAGCTTTTGCAGAGAGATAGACTGTCGCAGAGGGCACAGAGTTCCTCGCCGTCTTTTACCTCATAGGCCTTGTATTTTGGGCTAAGCGGCTGGGCCATCTCGGGGAGATATTTTTCACCAAACCTCGCCTTGATCGGCTCTTCCCTGCCAAGTTCGTCGACCAGCGGAAAGGCCTTGAGGTGATCGGCTCCCCGACTGGCGACCGCGTGAGCCAGACCCATCGATTTCTGGGCCCTGCCGTCTTGGGCGGCAATTTCCATTTTTTTCACAGTCATCAGATATTTTTCCGAGCCACGGCCAATTTTCTGTGCTGCCCGAAAGCTACCCTCGGCAAGGATGGCGCCGAACCCCTTCCGATAGGCAATTTTAGGGATTAACTCCAGCAGCGCCTCGTGATTGCCCCAGGTCAGCTCGAGGCCATCCGTGTCCTCCTTAGTTAGAATGCCCCGCTCATAGCATTCCATGGCCCAGGAGATGGTTCCTCCGGTTGAGATGGTGTCCAGACCCAGTTCATCGCAGAGTTCGTTAGCGTATATAATCGCGTCCAAGTCTCTGATCCACAGCCTAGCCCCCAACGCCGAGAGTGTTTCATACTCGGGCTGTTTAGCGTAGATTCCGGCGTAGGGTTGATTTTTGACCTGCACTGGTTTTTCGCAGGTGGCCCAGCAACCGAAGCCCCCTCGGTCCTTTATCCGGTACTCCTTCCTGATCCTCTCTCCGCCAATTTCCTTGGCATAGGGGAAGACGCCGGTTTGAAAGTTCTTGACCGGCCATCGGGAGATCTCGTTCATCAGCTCCACAAGAATAGGGGTACCAAACTTTATCCTGTCAAGAATATAGAAATCATTCCTGTAAACTTCGATTATCTCCTTCATAAATTCGTAGAACTCCTTTGGATTTTCTGTCTTTACATCTTTTGAGCCCCTAACTGCCACGGCCTTCAGATTCTTGGAACCCATCACGGCACCGAGCCCGCAGCGAGCCGCGGCCCTTCTCTGACTGATGATTGAGGCGTACCTGACCAGATTTTCTCCAGCAGGTCCACAACTGGCGACTTGAATCCTGTGGTCACCGAGATCCCTCCTGATTATCTCCTCAGTTTCACCGGTTGTCTTACCCCAGAGGTCGCCAGCATCCATGATCCGGACACTGTTATCGTTGATCCAAAGATAGACCGGTTTGCTGGCTTTTCCTTGAAAGACGATGGCGTCATAGCCGGCGAACTTTAATTCTGGGCCCCAATGTCCGCAGCAGCTGGAATCGCCGTAGATCCCAGTGAGCGGGGACTTGGCACCGACCTCGAACCTGCAGCTGACCGGCCATCCCGTGCCACATAGCGGACCCACGGCAAAGATAAGCCGGTTTTCAGGGGAAAGGGGATCGGTCTCCGGGCTGACTTCGTCCCATAAGATCTTGGTAATGAATCCAGCGCCGCCGATAAAGTTTTCGGCAAGCTTGACATCTAAAGGCTGTTTGGTGACTATGTTATTCGTCAGATCTACCCGGATTATTTCCCCCGCATAACCCCTGTATTTAAAGCTCATTTTTTTCCTCCAGTAGTTCCTTCAGTTTCATCGAGTGTTTCATTCCTCTCTCGTAGGCAATGTCGTTAGGATCGATGAATCTCAGTTTTCCTGGAGGACAGTGCCTCACACAGTTCCCGCACTGGTCACATTTTATCGCCGTTCCGTTATCTGGGTGGAGCCAAATTGCGCCGAAAGGGCATTCTTGAACGCAGATGCCGCAGCCGATGCACTTTTCAGTATTGACCACCCACACCCGGCCCCTCCGTTCGATCGCTTCCACTGGGCAGCTTTGGGCGCAGGGTGCATTCACGCACTGCCGACAGACGATTGGACTGTCAAAGGTGGCACCGATCCTGACGACACGTATTCTGGATTTCTGTGGATTCATCAGTCCTTCTTTGATGTAGCTGCAGGCTATTTCGCAGTTTCTACATCCGGTGCATTCGAGCGGGTCTATGTACAATATTTTTCTTGACATCGGCAATCACTCCAACTTTATCGCATTGACCGGACAAACGGTAGCGCAGAGTCCACAACCGAAGCAGGCGCCCTCTTCAACTTTTGCCACACTTTCATGCACTTTTATCGCCGTATAAGCACAGGCCCGTTCACAAATGCCGCAGCCATTACATAGGTCGTGATTCACGTTTGGTATTCTTCGGGCAAGTGATGGCTCTTCTTTGAGGTATCTCAGGGATAGACCACGAATTTCTTCCAGGCTATTGTAACCAAGCTTTTTTGAAATTTCGCTGATTTCTTCAACTATTTTCGAGAAAACTCCCAACCCCTTGAGAATCGCCGCGGTGTGGAGGTGAACGCAGGTGGCTCCAACCATTAAAAATTCAATTGCGTCTTTGCCATCGCGGATGCCGCCACCACCAACAATCGGTATTTTTACGCTTTTGGCCATTTCAGCGACGCATCTCAACGCCACCGGTTTTATGGCCGGTCCGGAGAGATAACCGTATCCGAACTTTGAGCCCAGTAATGGTTTGCCCGTCTTCGCGTCGATAGCCAGCACTGGCCCCAGCGTGTTGATCCCGGAGATGTAATCGGCCCCAGCTTGTTCAATTTCTCTGGCGTATCGTGGGATATCTTGGATGTCGGGGCCTATTTTGACTCCGAGAGGGATGGTAACCTCTTCCTTAATTCTGCGGATATTTTCCCGCAGCTGCTCAAGCGGAGGGTTAGCGATGGGCAGTTCCACCATGTCGGCTCCGGCCTCTTCAAGAAGTTTAGCCATCTTTATCTCCTCCTCGATGTTGCCGAGAATGCTGACTATTACGGGCTTCCTACCCTCTTTGGCTATCTTCATTTGTCTGCAGAACTTTTCGGCGCTGAGGGCGGACCAATCGTGATTAATCAGGGTATCTCCTCTGAGAGCAGCCATGCACGGCCGGGGAGTATCCTCATCAATTGGATAAACGGTTTTGACCACAACCGCCCCGACGCCGTGTTGTTCTGCGGCCCGTTTGACCGCCGGACCATCCCGGCTAAGAGGTCCCGGAGCCAGAACGGTTGGGAACTCCAGCCTTAGACCCGCCAAATTTACCGTGAGGTCAACCGTTTTTTCACCCTCAGCATTTAGGCAGCGTCCAGACGGGATTTATCGGCTTTTTGATGGCACGCTCTTGGTACTTTTCCGCTTGGCGCTGGGCCCTCTCAAGCAGACTATCCTCATCGACAGTGAGTATCTTTTTATTGCGCACCACGATGTTGCCATCAACCATGACGGTATCTACATCCGAACCGCGGCAACTG
The DNA here is from genome assembly GCA_014361095.1 of Hadesarchaea archaeon. Lineage (GTDB taxonomy): Archaea > Hadarchaeota > Hadarchaeia > Hadarchaeales > Hadarchaeaceae > Hadarchaeum. The sequence goes on from JACIWF010000015.1 coordinate 16,251, forward strand.
AAGGCCAAAACGTCAAGCTTGTTCAGAGCCGGCGTCAGCTTGGCCTTACCTGAGAAATCAACGATGATTATGTCGGCCTTTTTGTTCGGTTCCAAAGATCCGATTTCCCTTTCCCGGCCGAGAACTTTGGCACCGCCCATGGTGGCCAGATGGAGGGCTTGTGAAGCTGGCAACAGCCCTCCGTCAAGATAGTAGAGACGTAGCATTCCCATGGAGAAGGTCATCAGTTCGAAC
>JACIWF010000149.1 GCA_014361095.1 Hadesarchaea archaeon
TCAGTGGCTATCTCCAGATTGTAGCTCGAGGCAACGACGTCAGCCCAGTCAAACGTCGGGGTAACGGTGTCGAGCACCACCCCGTCGTCGGGAGACAGCAGCGTGGGTGCGGCCGGGGGCGCCAGCTCCGTGACCGTTATCGAGACATTGGTGGTGCGGACGATGCTCCCGCTGATTCCCTTCACCTGGTAGGTGAAAGACCCGACGGTTGCCTCAGGAGTCGTTGAAAAGGTCAGGGTGCTACTGAAACTGGGGGTGCCTGAAGGTGGGCTCAGGCTCGGGAAGACCCCTTCAGGAGGAGTCCCTACCCAGACGCCGCTGAGCAACACCGTCTGAGGAATCCCAAAGACCAGATTAACATTTAACTCGGTCGAAACTGACCCCGACCGCTGGACGGTCAGGTCGCTCAGGGAGGCGCTGATGGAAAAATCAAATGAAGGAGGTGGGGGTGGAGGTGGCGAAGTGGTTGGGGTTGTGGTTGGAGTTTCCGATGTAATCACCGTCACGAAAAATGCATCCACCATTACCGTCGTGTCATCGATATTTAGGAACCATTCATCCTCATTTTCACGAGAGTAAGGTCCCACCACTGTATTTTGGACAAAAATTTTGAGGTTGCTGATATCATTCCAATCCCAAGACCCCCCGTTGACCGAGGTATCTGAAGTTATGTCAAGCGTTTTTTCAACCCAAGCAGTGTCCCCCGGGACCCAGGTCAGCTTAGTGCTGCCAAATGTGGCCCCACCATCGAGAGAATACTTCAAGGTCACGGTGTCGTCCACCGCGGGTATATCCACCCGATAAATCACACCGATGACCACTTTCGTGATATAACCGCTCTCCGTCGCGAAGCCGCCGCCCCAGAGATACCCCTCACTACCCATCCAACCCTCTGAGCGAGCTCCATCGGGCGGCCCCACGGCATTTATCGGGCTGGCAAAACCTTCACCGGCAGCAATCGTCGCATACTTTGTGAAAGACCCGGCCGAAACCGGAGTAGCTATGCCCAGTAGAAAGACTGCCAGCAGCAGCCCCACCACCATCACCGTCGGTCTATAACTAACCCGCCTCACAGTCTCACCCGGGGTACCCTTGTATCTAACCGCTTCCAGATTTTTATCACGGGGGCTATCATTTCAGCTCATCCGCCCCATAGATAGTTTCTCCCGGAAACACCTTGATACCACTGGGGGTTATCTGGAGAGGAACGATCTTCCGCTCATGTCTAACCCCCCTCATCTTAAGGACCTCGATTCCCTGAACCCTCTGCCCCCTCACCTTCGTGTTATAGAGCACGATGACTCCGTCGGCGAGAAACTCCTCTATTCCGGATCGGGAGAACCTTGTGGGCGATTCCTCGGTCTCGGTTATCAGAAACGTGGTGGCCCCAGACTTCTCAAAGGCTCTGAAGATCTGCTCAACGTAGATGCGGTAGCCCTCCGGTTTATGGATGAAGGCCGACTCCAGCGCGGAAAGTGAGTCCACTGCGATGAAGAACGGTGCCATTTTTGCCG
>JACIWF010000150.1 GCA_014361095.1 Hadesarchaea archaeon
CCAAGATTGGTTTCCGCTTCTTTCAGACTAATGAATGGGTGAATTTAAACTTTGCCATCATAATTTAAAAACTGAAAAAGGGACTTCAGATGTGATCCCCGAAGTGTGGTCTTTTATTAACTGCCTACCCAGATAAGCGAGATGGTGCCGGTGCATGGTATCCACGCTCAACCAGAATCAAATAAGATATGTGTTCAGGCAAAATCTGCCCCTAGCTGAAAAGCTCAAGGAGGCCATTCACAGCCATGCCCAGGAAATCAAAACGAGGGAAAATGTCGAATCGATAAAAATAATGAATTTCTGTGGCACTCACGAGTGGACCACAACCAGATACGGCATCAGATCGCTGCTGCCTCCCTATCTGGACATGGTGGCTGGGCCGGGCTGTCCCGTCTGCGTTACCCCTGCCCCCTATGTCGAGGCCGCGGTTAAACTAGCGTTGGAGGGGGTTAGAGTCTATACCTATGGGGATGTTCTGAAGCTCCGGGGACCCAGCTCCGGATATCCGAGCAGTCTGGAAGAAGCCAGATCCTGCGGCGGCGAGGTCAGGGTCGTCTACAGCTACCTCGACGCTGTTGCCGAGGCACGCAAAAGCGGGAAGGACAGCGTCTTTTTTGCGATTGGATTCGAAACTACTGCGCCGAGCTATGCGCTGTCCTTCAGGGAGGGGCTGGTTCCTGAAAACCTAAAATTTCTCAATGCCCTCAGGTTGACTCCCCCAGCCATGAGATATACCATTAAACTTCACCACGACAGAGGGCTGCTCCCTATCCGTGGAATAATTGCGCCGGGTCACGTCTCGGCGATAATTGGTGCCTCTGCCTGGAATTTTCTTCCTGAGGAGTACCGCCTGCCGACCGTCGTGGCTGGATTTGAACCCATCGATGTCCTGATGGCCGTTGCCCAGATACTGCTCATGATCAGGGAAAAACGGGCTGAAACGAAGATAGAGTACAAGCGGCTGGTCAGGTGGGAGGGGAACACCTACGCGAAAGATGCCATCGAGCTCATCTTCGAAAAAACCGATGCTGTCTGGAGGGGGCTGGGCACCATACCCCAGAGCGGGCTGAGGCTAAAGGGCGAATTGTTCGACAGGTTCGATGCTTTGAAATATTTCGGCATACCTGAACCGAAATTAAAGGCGAATGATCACACTGGATCCGGAAATGACCTTCCGGCTGGGTGCAAGTGCGGCGAGGTCGTCGTCGGCATCTCAAAGCCCGTGGAATGTGCCATGTTCATGAAGGGCTGCTCGCCGGCCAGGCCATGGGGGCCCTGCATGGTGTCCTCCGAAGGCACCTGCAATGTCTGGGCAAGGCATGGGAGGGGCGATTAACATGTGCTGGGGTGTACCTGCTAAAGTGATCAGCGTCAGCGGACAGATAGCCACCGTGGATCTCGGCGGTGTAAGAAGAGACGTCCTAGTCGGCTTTGAGGGCATTTCTCCCGGACAGCTGGTCATGATCCACGCCGGGATCGCCATC
>JACIWF010000151.1 GCA_014361095.1 Hadesarchaea archaeon
CTCAGCTCCGGAACCAGCTGCAGCGGCTCCATGATCTTCAGCCGGGCCAGCTCCGGTTCAAAGACCTCCAGCGCCCTATTGTTCACGATGACCCTGCCCGTGCCTGGAGTAATTTTAACCTTGGCCAGCGAGGCCTTTCTCCTTCCAGTGGCAATCACCAGCTTCATCAGAACCTACCGCCCAACAACTTGCTCAGTTCGCCAACCCTTATAAAGCGTCTGGTGCTGAGGTCAGCCAAGCTGGCTCGCGGTACCTTGGCAGTTTCTTTCCCGGAGAATTCCTCGGGAATTCCCACATAAACGCGCAGTCGGCGAAACGCCGCCCTTCCCTTGGCCTTATCGTAAGGCAGCATTCCCCTTATTGCCATTCTCACGATATCCTCCGGTCGCTTGAAGTGGCGAGGACCCTTTCTTGGGTTAGCGATATTCCTCGTCTCCATCCAAGCCCGGTAAGATTCCAAAGTGTCCTCTTTTTTTCCCGAGATGATCACTTGTTCCGCGTTCAGCACGGTTACTTTCTCCCCCTCCAGCAATCTCTTGGCCACGAAACTAGCCAGTCGTCCCAGCACCAAATCCTTTCCATCGATAATGATCATACCATCACTCCATCAGCTTTACGCCCCGCCCCGTCGGGTTCTGTTCCATCAGCTGCTGCAGGGTAAGGAGAGTGCCGCCAGCTGCCAAGATTTTACGCTTCGCCGGGGCCGAGAATGTCAGCGCCGCGACCGTGACTGGATGGTCCAGCCTCCCCGCGGCCAGAACCTTTCCCGGAACTGCGATCACGCCGCCGTTTTCCGTGTAGCGATTTATCCGGCTAAGGTTAACCTCGGCGCGTGATCTTCTGGGACGCTCCAGTCTCTCGGCCAGATCAAGCCAGATCCTAGCCTTCTGCTTTTTTCCCTGTTCACGAAGCAAACGCAGCAGCTTCTTCAACTGCGGATTGGTTGGTCCCGTGGGCTTTGGCATATTATCAGCTTCACAAACTTATCCGCTCATCCCAAATAAATACTACGGTAGAGCCCGCTGCCGGTGGCATTAAGGCCGATCAATCCTCGCTCAACAGTCTTCTTTCTCCATCAATTTTCTTGATCTCAGTAATGTCCTGGGTAACCTCAAGAGTCCCGAGGTAGTTGCGGTTGTTGTCCCTCACGGCGAAATACCTGATGTAGATGAGCCTCCCCTTTAAATTTATCCAAAAATCGGCGTGATCCCTCCTGCCCTCCTTGAAGGATCTCAATATTTTTTCCACAACATGGACGCTCTGCGGCGGATGGCAGTTCTGAACCTTTCTCCCGATAACGGCCCTAGTTCTCACGAAAATCCTATCCTTGGTTTCGGAGTAGTACTTGACCACGTCATCCTTGTCGACAAAAGTTATGTCAACGGGCAGGGTGTTCAGGATGTGGACCAGTTCGTTCAACCTAATATCACCCGTTGGGAGGGAAATGATTCCATCTGATTTTATTTCAGAAACTTCAGAT
>JACIWF010000152.1 GCA_014361095.1 Hadesarchaea archaeon
ACTCGAACGCATCGCCGGCCTGACCCAGGAAGAAGCTAAAAACATGCTCATCCGGAAAATCGAGGACGAAGCCAAACTTCAGGCTATCCAGACAATTAGAAGAATTGAAGAAGAAACCAAAGAAAGAAGCAAAGCTTTAGCCCGAGAAATAATCTCTAACGCCATTCAAAGGTCAGCCGCCGAACACGTGGTCGAGACCACGGTCTCTGTGGTCGACCTGCCTTCTGATGATATGAAAGGCAGGATTATCGGCCGGGAAGGTCGGAATATCCGGGCCCTGGAAATGGCCACCGGCGTTGACATCATCGTTGATGACACCCCAGAAGCTGTCATTCTTTCCAGTTTCGACCCGCTCCGGAGGGAACTGGCCAGAATGGCTATAGAAAAACTGGTGGCTGATGGCCGAATCCATCCTGCCAGAATCGAAGATATTGTCGAACAGGTCAAGGTTGAACTCGAAGAGAAAATCAAACAGGAAGGTGAAAATACCCTCGTGGAACTGGGGATCCAGAACATGCACCCTGAGTTGGTCAAATATTTGGGCAAACTGAAATACCGTACCAGTTACGGACAGAATGTCCTCCAGCATTCCAAGGAAGTTGCTTTGCTGGCGGCCCTGATGGCCAAAGAGCTGGGAGCTGATGTCAACGTTGCTCTGAGAGCCGGCCTCCTGCACGATATCGGCAAGGCGGTTGATAAAGATTATGAAGGGACTCATACTGAACTCTCGGTGGAGTTAGCCAAAAAGTACGGAGAATCTGAAGCTGTGGTTCAGGCCATCGCTTCACATCATCGCGATATCGACTTCCCATCTGTCGAAGCTGTCCTGGTTCAGGCTGCAGATACTCTATCTGCAGCCAGACCTGGCGCCCGTCGGGAATTACTGGAGACTTACATCCAGAGGCTGGAAAAACTCGAGCAGATTGCCACTTCTTTTGAAGGTGTGGCCAAAGCTTTTGCTCTCCAGGCCGGACGGGAAATCAGGATTATCGTTGATGCCCAGAAGGTTTCAGATGACCGGGCGGCATTGATTGCCAGAGATATCGCTCAAAAGATCAAGGAGGAACTCGATTATCCCGGCCAGATTAAAGTCGTGGTCATCAGAGAAATGAGGGCGGTGGAGTATGCCAGATAAGTTCGGGGTTTTGTTCATCGGCGACCTGATTGGCCGGCCCGGACGCCGGGCTTTAGCCAGGTTTTTGCCTGAACTCAAAAGAAAATATCAGCCCGACCTGATCGTGGCCAACGCTGAAAATGCAGCCGGAGGAAATGGTCTGACTGAAGAAATAGGAAAAGAACTTTTCTTCCTGGTTGATGTCCTGACTTCTGGCAATCACATCTGGGACAAGAAGGAAGTTTTAAATTATTTAGAAAAAGAGCCAAGGCTCCTCCGACCAGCCAATTATCCTGCCGGAAATCCCGGCCGTGGACATTATGTGTTCCAGAGCGAAAATGGAAT
>JACIWF010000153.1 GCA_014361095.1 Hadesarchaea archaeon
CGAAATCAGGGCAATCAGGGTCGCGATAAACCCGGTGAGCAAACTGTCGTACGAGAACATCGTGGTCACCCTTAGTGCGGACCTTTATTTGGATGTCTATGTCTGGAACGGCGGCACTTGGGTGGAGAACCACAACATAAATTCCTCCCCGGTGAGGGCCACCTATCCTACCCGACACATGAGGCCGTTCGACATCGTATATGAGAGGAAAAGTGGTCGCGCCATGCTGGTTTACGACGTCAACATAAATGACGCCACGAAGGACTTAGCCTACAGAATATGGGATGGCTCGAACTGGTCCAGCGAGTACTACATCGACTTGACCGGGCTGGCCTCGACAAACCCGGATTTCTCATTTGTCAGACTGGTCAGCTTCCCGGACAACACCTCGGACAACATCGCGATGATCGTCTTGGATGAAACTAACTCCGACGCCCTTGTAGCCATCTGGGACGGCTCGAGCTGGGGCAACTTCTACACAGTCACCACATCTGCCGCGACTGGCATATACGAAACGGTTAGCATCGCTTACGAGACCAATTCAAAACACGTGCTGGCGGCCGTCGGATCAGGAAATAAAAGTGTGGTTGCGGCTGAGTTTACCGGCAGCTGGGCCGCAGCACCAACAGCGACCTATAAAACAGGCGGACCAAGTACGGCCCGCTTCGTTATGCTTAACTCAAACCCGGCCTCGGACAGCATCATGCTCACCATAATCGATTCCATTGCCGGTCTCTATACCATGCTTTGGGATGGCACGAGCTGGGGATCGCCCACAACACATGATACGGCCGTCGATTACTCCACGACACGGTGCGCGGATTTTGCCTGGGGGCCGCTGGGACAAAACGGGTTGCTCATCTGGGGAACCACGGCAGGACAGATAAACTATAATAGATATTCCGCTGGTGCTTGGGGTACCGCATCCTCGGTGACGATGGGCAGCACCATCCACCCCTGGTTTGTCATGATGGGCAACCCGAGAAACATCGCTGATGACAACACGTTCTTGGCCTCCATCGCTGAGGAGACCGTCTACAAGCTTGGCGCTGTGAGGGCAACCACAACCGGAGCTCCGGTCGTGATCGGAAATAACACCTTCACCAACAATATCTCGGACGCAACCTGGGATCCCAGCTTCCTAAGTTACAACCTATTCGGCGTTCCAACCGAGTTCACACAAATAGTGGAGTTCACCGGGAAATCAAACGCTGAAAGCTGGGACTACATCGACCTGACCTTAAATGGCCAGTGGACGGTGGCCAACGTCAATGTCACCGTCCAGCTCTACAACTACTCATTGGGAAGATATGCTCAAAGCGGTGAAGAAGGCTACCTGAGCTACACC
>JACIWF010000154.1 GCA_014361095.1 Hadesarchaea archaeon
ATTTATCCAAGTTGTTGAGGCGATAAAATGGTGAGGAAAATTTTATTGAATTATTCGCTGGAAAGGATCAAGGAACCGATATTGTCCGCAGTGATCAAGGAAACCGGATTGGCCTTCAACATCCTTTATGCTGAGTTCGGCGCGCGCGGGGGGGAAATACTTCTTTCCATCGATGCCCCTGACGCGGAGGTGGAACAGGCTATTGAGCTCTTCAAGAGGAGAGGAGTGGAAGTAAAGGAGATCAAACGCGCTATTCACCTCGACCGTGATTCCTGCATCGATTGCGGGGCCTGCCTGTCCCTTTGTCCCAGCGGAGCGCTCTATCAGGACAGGGATAACACCGTGCTGCTCGATGAGGATAAATGCGTCTACTGCGAACTCTGTGTACCGGCCTGCCCGGTAAAGGCACTGGAGCTTTCCAAGTTCTAGGCGGTCGTCATGTTTTCACGGGTGTGGTCCTTCAAGGAGACCAACCTGCGAATTAAGTGTGACCTGGATCGGGCAATAGATGCCGCGATTTCTGCCGCGTTCAAGGCCAGAATGGAAATCGAGCGATTGATTTGGAGATGTCCTGAGTTTCGTTGGTCTCTCGAGCCTTTGAAGCTGAAGGGAGATCACCCCCGCGTCATTGAGCTGATGTTGAGGGCCGGTGAGCTGGCCGGCGTTGGCCCCTTTGCCGCCGTTGCTGGGGCGATTTCCCAAGTCGCGGCAGAGGCGGCCGTGGAAGCCGGTGCTAACAATGTGGTTGTCGATAACGGCGGCGATATCTCGATAATTGGAGAAAGGGATTTTCGAGTCGGCATCTTTGCAGGGTTTGCAGCCGCTTCGGGAAAGCTCGGTTTCTTGGTAAAAAAAGATGAGCTGCCCATAGGAATATGCGCCAGCTCCGGCACCGTGGGACATTCGCTGAGTCTTGGCTGGGCAGATGCCGCCGTAGCCATAGCCGACGAGGCCGCTCTGGCAGATGCCGCAGCGACTTCAATAAGTAACGCCGTAGTGGGGGATGACGTGGAACAATCCATCCGGAGTGGTCTCGAGAGGGCCAAAGAAATTCCGCAAATAAGAGGATGTTTGGTTGTTAGGGAAAAGCAAATTGGCTTCTGGGGAAAGGTGTCCGAACTAATCGGTGTTGAACCCGTATCTCACGAGCTACAGGCAACCTTGGAAAAATACAAAAGCTATGGAAAAGATGGACCCGCCACTTAAACCGGGTTCAATTTAAGCAATGATTGATGCTAAGCCAATGAGACCCCAGATGATTATTTTGTTTCCTCTGATTCTTTCATCAATTT
>JACIWF010000155.1 GCA_014361095.1 Hadesarchaea archaeon
TCCCGGACTGGTCTTCCGACTAGACGAGCCGAAGGTGGTAGTGCTTCTCTTCGTCTCTGGAAAAGGAGTCTGCGCTGGCGCCAAAAGCATGGCAGATATTAAGGCGGCTGGAGCAAAGATACTGAAACTTCTGAAAGGACATTAAGGGTACAAGCAGTTAAGTTGCGACTACTTGGCCAACTTTGAAACAATATTTGCCACCCTAAATCCCAGATCTCGACAGCTATCAATGCTCTCTTGGCTTGGACTTCCGACCGCAACCGATCCGTAATGCATGCGCCCTGATCTGCCCACCACAATCATGCCGTGGATGAGCAGGGCATGGATTATAGACAACAGCGTTGTTTCAGACCCACCTGACCCGCCAAAGCTGGTAAAGGCGGCGCCAACTTTTCCATCGAGCTTGCCGTAGTATTTAACCGACTCATCGATAAAAGTTTTCATCTTGGCCGACATCTGTCCAAAGTGACACGGCGAACCGACGATAACTCCATCGACCTCTAAAAGATCATCGACCTTAGCCTGATCTACCTTCTTAACCAACACCTCGATGCCAGCAACTTTACTCGCCCCTTCTGCTACCGCTTGAGCCATCTTTTCCGTGTTTCCAGACGTCGAGTCATAAACAACTAAAATTTTAGCCATTGGATCACCGCTATCACCATTTGTCCCGCATTTCAATTAAAATTATCGGTAGGGGACTGCTAAGACAGCCCACTGCTCAGGAAAGCATCCATGCACCTAATTTTTAACTTTTGCGAAGATAGGGCTCTTCGATATCATGACTTCCACGATCATCGTCAGGTATGGGGAATTGGCTCTTAAAAGCGAGCCGGTACGCAAGAGGTTTGAGAGAAGCCTGATAAACTCGATAAAACGATCCTTGCGAGAGACGCCACATAAGATTAGGACCGAACGTGGTAGAATTTTCGTGGACACCTCTGCCACGGCTAAAACCATAAAAATCTTGTCCCAAATCCCGGGAATAACCTCAATCAGTCCTGCCGCAATGACGGTGGCAGATCTTGACGCCATCAAAGAAAAAGTTACTCCGATTGCCAAAAAAATGCTAAAGCCTGGTATGTCCTTCGCGGTCAGAACCACGAGAATCGGGGAGCACAGCTTTTCTAGCAGAGATATTAATGTTGCAATAGGATCACACATCCTCTCGCTTCAAAAAGATCTAAAGGTTAATCTCACTCATCCCTATGTTGAAATATCAATTGAGGTTCGGGGAAATGATGCCTATATTT
>JACIWF010000156.1 GCA_014361095.1 Hadesarchaea archaeon
TACGACAGATATCAAAATGACGGCAACCGCCACGAACAGAACCAGTAGCGCCGCCGTCCTTCTCGTTTTTACCTACCTCCAGAGAGATTGGCCCGTATCCTTTTCACCGCTTCGACCATGTTTTTCAGCTTGGCCACGGCCTCTTCCCTAGAGCGCGTCTTTAGGCCACAGTCTGGATCTATCCACAGCTGCTCAGGCCGGAGAACCTCCAGTGCCTTTTTGATCCTCTTCTCAACGGTTTCGACGCTTTCGACCTCGTGCGAATGTACATCCAAAACCCCGAAGGAGAGGTCTTTGGTGAACGGGTGCACTCGAAACAGTTCAACGAGGTCAAGTTCGGAGTTCGACATTTCTAGATCGAAGTTGTCCACCGGCAGTTTAAGCATCTCCGGGTAAATGAACTCGAAGGCACCGTAGCAGATGTGGCAGATGAAGTAGGCGTCTATTCCCCGGGTGACGGTGTGAATGGCCTCAAGAGCGAAATCTGGGAGTTCCTCGGGTCTAGCTGATATGGCTGGCTCATCAATCTGGATTATCTTGGCCCCGGCCCTAGATAGCGATTTGACTTCCTCGTGCAGGGCCTTTGCCAGCGCCAGACAGGCGTCCCGCCTCGAGGGGTAGTACTCGTTGAAGGACCAGTCCATCATGGTGTAGGGCCCGGTTATCATCCCCTTCAGTGGTTTTTTCGTCAAACTTTGGGCAAATTTCCACCAGTCCACAGTGATCGGACCTTTCCATCTGATCTCCCCGGCGATGATGGGCTTCCGGTAGTAGCGGTTGCCGTAGCTGCGGACTAGCCCGCTTGTCCTGAATCCCTCCAAATTTTCGGCAAAGTATGCGGCCATGTCCCCGCGGTACATCTCCCCGTCGACTAGGACGTCGATGCCTAGCTCCTCCTGGGTGACTATCCACTCCTTGGTTGCCTTTTCCTCCAGCGCCCTAAGTTCAGATAGCTCTATTTTTTTCGTCAAGAACTTCTGTCTGGCCTCCAGAATGTAGGGAGGTTTGGGCAGGCTTCCCACCGAGGTCGTGGGCAGCAGCGGCAGGTTGATTCCCAGCCGTTCCAGTTTTTCCCGCATCAGATCATCCTCCTCAATTTGTCGGCGACTGTGGCCGCAAGTTGAAGTTTTTGGAAGGCGATTTCCCGCGGCAGGTAATCCCCGAGACCGCAGGACGGGTTTATGTAAACAGTTTCGCCTTTCAGGGCCGGAAGCATTGGCTG
>JACIWF010000157.1 GCA_014361095.1 Hadesarchaea archaeon
ATATCAACGCTGCGTGCCCATATGGCGGGATAGCGGCTCAAAAACAAACGCATCCCCAACTCAGGTATTTCGGCATCAAGCTGGGGCCGGATTTCGTCAAACGATGTTCCCAATCTAGAAGCAAGCGTTTCACCCAAGCCGAGCAACGCGGGGGTGGTCCAGTAGATGCCTGTTTCCAACCTTCCCCAACGCTCATGTTCCACATATATCGGCTGGATCTCCGGTGGTGCGGTCACAAAGATATCCGTTATGCGGTCGTCATGGCTGAAGGGCTCAAGCAGGCGATAGGTCAGCCAGTTGGCCATCAGCTCAGCAAGCTTGCGAACGCTGGCAGCTGGCACCGAGCTCTTCTTCTCACGCAGAATATGCAAAAGCGCATTATACCATTCCTCAGCAAAAGAATAGCTGCGGGCCGAGTAGGCAAACCTGGCATGGCCTGGAGCCTCCTCAATCTTTATCCTGAACGCGGAGTCGAGCAGTTCCAGCTGATCAGCAGGGAGGCCAAACTCGGGTAGAACCAGCTCGTAAAAGGGAACCGGATTGTCACGCTGCTCATAGATGTTCACTCTGCCACGACCATCCGACAAATCATAACTTTCCAGCAGGCGGGCCCCACGAGGCGGCGGATTCCACACGCCCTCGATGAAGAAAGGCTTGCTCCTAGCCGAGAAAATTTCATCGTAATTTTTTGAAGCCAGGCGCTTGAACACGGGGGCGCTTCTCAGCGTTGCCTTTACGGTATCAACCAGCTTGAAGAAGTTTTCCTCACTGCACTTTTTGCACTCAGCGCTGCTCTTAATTCTGGAGACAACTAGGCTGTTGTCAATAGGGCTAAGATCGTGTGGGTCCGCCATTACTTTGTCTAGGGCCTCCGTTAAGGCAGCCATACGCGCCTCTATACACTTTCTACACTTCCCATCGTCTTCCTTTCCACCGTAAAGGGAACGGTCAAGGACTAGCTGCTCCGCTGCTGCAATTGTCCTGGCCAGCTTGGAAAGTTCACGCGTGCGATAAACCCTCGTCGTTGGTTGCAAAAGGATGACCTGATCAACCTCGGTTTCTGTGCGAAGCCGGCTAAGGACACAGTAACGGCACTTTGATTCGTTTAGCGTGCAGGCAAAACTGCAACCATGGCAATCAAACTCGGCCACCTTAATCGGACCAGAATCCTTGATCTCAAAACTTGGACATTCCATACCGAC
>JACIWF010000158.1 GCA_014361095.1 Hadesarchaea archaeon
CGGGTTCACAAAATATTCATACTTGCCCATCTTGATAACGATGGCATTTTCCAGCGCTTCCTTGAGCAGCGGCAGTTTGGTCATGTCATCCCCGTGACACCATTATTCGAACTCTATCGTCGCCGGGGGTTTTCCGGTTAGGTCGTAGAGGACATGGGTAACCGAGGGGTTTTCCTCCCTTATCCTCCGCTCGATCCGGCGCAGCACCTTCCAGGGCAGGGCAACGGGTTCAGCGGTCATGGCATCCTTCGATTTTACTGTCCTGACAACCACTATCTCTCCGTATTTTCTCTTGAGGTCCTTGGTGACCCCTGTGGCCCGGTCCCGAAGTAACACCGCAAAAGCCTGGAAGCAGGGGATGTTTTTTGTTTCCTCTTCAACCACCTTGGTAGCCCGCCGAACCAGCTCCACCCTTTCAGGAGTCACCTCACCGATGACTCGGATGGAAAGTCCCGGGCCGGGAAACGGTCTTCTCATTGCCTCGGGCTTCATTCCAAGCGCCTTGGCGACAGCCCTCACCTCGTGTTTGTAGATGTCCTTCAGGGGCTCAAGTATCCTCAGCCCGTATCTCTCCAAAGGATGAACGTTTATCTGTTCCAGAACGTTGTGCTGAGTTTTCACCCCGGCCTTGGTCTCAACCACATCGGCCGCGATGGTGCCCTGGATCATGAACTTGGCACCGAGCTCTTCAGCTATTTTCCCCAGGGACCTGTAGAAGACCTCTCTGAAGGCCTTTCGCTTTTCCTCGGGGTCGGTCAGCCCCTTCAGCGCGGCGAAGAAATCATCCCAAAGCCGGTAGATCCTAGCGTTCAGCCCCAGCTGTCTCAGACGATTGTGGACCTGTTGTGGCTCGCCTGCTCTCATCAATCCATCGTCCAGAAAAACGACCGTCAGGTTGTTGCCGATGGCCATGTGCGCCAGCATCGCTGCGACCGTGCTGTCCACCCCGCCCGAGACGGCAGCAAAGGCCTTTTCATTCCCTATTGTCTCCTTCAACCATTCAACTTTTTCTCTAACAAATTTTTTGGCATCAAACATTAAACAACTCTCCCAGGGTAATACAGTGATAAGTTGGACTTCCATATTTTAGCCTTTGCTGTATCACCTTTTGACAGCCAAGATGCCGATATTTTCGGAAGAAATTTATCGTCCCGAACGAACCGTTAATTGTGAATTTAGGTTATGAAT
>JACIWF010000016.1 GCA_014361095.1 Hadesarchaea archaeon
CACCTCAGAGAGCTTCAAAAGATGGTATCTCTCAATATCCTCTTTCTTGATCTCTTGATGGGTGCCAGCTGCTGGGAGTAACCTGCTCGAGACAGGCTTTTCTCTCAAACTCTGATTGATTGTGGAGTGGATCCATTCCTCCAAGAAATTCATTTATGGTCCCCAACTTTGCTTTTAGTAGCGGGCTCTAAACTTTAAAGTCTGCTGGTCCATAGTGATTACATCAGAGAACCGGGAAAGGTCAAAAAATGAGGCAAAGAGCCGTTTCTATCGATGTGACCAACAAATGCAACCTCCGCTGCCGCCACTGTTTCTATTGGAGGACAAACAATCCCGAGGAGCTGTCGATAGAGGGGTGGAAGGACATCTTTCGAAAATTACCCAAGTTCATCTACTGCTCCTGGGTGGGTGGAGAACCGCTGCTGCGCCGGGAGCTGATCGAGGTGGGCAAAGAAAGATTTCTCATTAACGAGGTGGTTACCAACGGCACCATTCCCATACCGAGCTGGAATGACGTCTCCTTCTTCATCAGCATCGACGGCACCAAGCGCTATCATGAGCTCATCAGAGGGAAGGGGACATACGAACTGGCGAGGGAAAACATCGAGACCACCGGCGCCCGCTATCTGCTGCTGAACATGGTGGTGAACTCCCTAAACTACCGCTCCATCGAAAGGTTTGTCTCGGAATGGAGCAACTCGAAGGTGCTGTGGGTAAAATTCAGTTTTTACACCCCATTCAGCGGGGGGGAAAACTCCCTCTTTCTGCCGTTCGACAAGAGAAATGAAATCATCGACGAGGTTTTGAAACCGCTGAAGGAAAACTATGGGGACTTTATCTTCATCTCGGACAGCATATTGGAGTCGATGAAATATCCCAACTGTCTTGAGGTAACTTCAAACTGTCCGGCCACTAGACTGATCCTCAGCCTGGACTGCATGGGAAAGATCAAGTACCGCAGCTGTGGTGATATGAGGGCCTGTTACATGGGGGCCGGCGCCATCTGCGAAAAATGCGGCCATATGACCCCCCACTATCTTAGAGCAATCTATGAGGTTGGAGACTGGGAGATAATCCGAAAGTCCATAAAGCACATGCCTAAAGGTCTGGCCCTCAGAGCCATCAAGTCGCTGCTGCCGAAAAACTACCTGAAAAAAATTACCCTGTGGAACCGACAAAGAACTTATAATGGAAAAACCGATGAGGTGAGATGAATGTCGGAAATAATCGGAAAGACGTGGAGCCTCTGCCCAGCCTGTTTAGATAAAATACCTGCCACAAAGATTGCCGAAGAGGGGAATGTCTATCTCGAAAAAGAATGCGCAGAACACGGAAAATTCAAAACGATCATCTGGAGGGATGCCGAAAATTACAAACTTCTAAACAATTTTGAATCGAGCCGGAGTGGATCAAAAGTTAGGCAAACTCCAGAAAAACGGGGTTGTCCCCTAGACTGTGGCCTCTGCCCCAACCACAAGCAGGACACCTGCCTTGTAGTAATGGAGGTCACCAACAGATGTAACCTCAACTGCGCGGCCTGCTTCGCCAGCTCCGGCGAGGGTTACCTCTACGAGCCGGATATTGCCCAAATCGAGGAGATGTACAAAATGCTCTTGAAGGGTTCTCGGCCCGTGTGCGTCCAAATAAGCGGTGGTGAACCAACCGTGCGCGATGATTTGCCGGAGATAATTTCGCTGGGCAAAGAAATGGGAATAGATTACATCGAGCTGAACACCAACGGCTTAAAACTGGCAAATGATCCCGAGTATCTAACCATCCTTAAACGGTCGGGATTGGACTCCATTTACCTTTCATTTGATGGTCTCACGCCGGATGTCTATCGAAGGATCTGCGGCGCGGATATACTTGATTCCAAGATAAAGGCCGTGGAAAACTGCGCTCGAGCTGGGATGGGCGTCATCCTTGTCCCGAAAATTATCAAATACATCAACCACGACCAGGTTGGTGAGATAATAAACTTCGCTAAAAAATGGATTCCGACCGTTAAGGGGGTCCACTTTCAGCCGCTCAGCTATTTCGGCCGACATCCGGGCCAGCCAGATGACGACGAAAGGATAACCATTCCGGATCTAACCAGCGCCATCGAGGTGCAGACTGGGGGCGAGATCCGAGCGGACAACTTCATTCCAACCTTCTGTCCTGACGTGCACTGCGATGCAAGATGCCTTTCGGTGCTGCTCGAAGACGGCAGGCTTCTTCCATTAACCAGCTTTTCAAACATCCCGACACTGAATTGCGCTGACATCCCCCAGCTGATCCGGGAATCCGTTGCCAGCCTCTGGAAGCTAACACCTTCCAAGGACGAGCCTTCAAGTAAGCCAAGCATTGCCCCGTGCAAATGTAAGGCAGGCAGCTGGATGGAAGTGGTCCAAAGGGCAACGGAAAACTACCTCACCATTTCCATGATGGCCTTTCAGGATGTCTGGAACATCGACCTTGAAAGGGTGGAAAAGTGCTGCATCCATGTGGTGACTCCCGACCTACGGCTGATACCGTTCTGCGCTTTCAACGTTACCTCGGCCAGCGGTGAATCGCTGTACCGGCATCAAGTCCTGTCAAACTACGCAAGATAACTACAGGATATCCAAAAATCTCTTACTCATCAGTCAAGGGTTAAATCCCAGCTTTTACTGAGGTCAAAATTTTTTATCTTGCTGGATTTTCACCAAAGTCATTGTAGTAGCTGGAAAATATCGCTGAGGTGTAGGTAGCCAGCACCCGGGTATCTTTCTTTGACGAGGCGATTCCCACCTGATTGATGGGAAATTCGTTATCACATCGGGGGCAGCGGGTGTATTCACAGCCAATGATGGCCTCAGGACAACCACGGCAGGCCACCGCCCTGGCATAGATAAGGCTGAACTCAAACCCGCACTTGGAACACCTCACTGTCCTCGTGGCCTTAAGAAGTCGCGGACTACCACCCAGCTTCTCGAGACAGCCTGAGAGCATATCTATTCCCCGGATCAAGCCCTCTTTTTCTCAAACAGACACATGGCCGTGCAAAGGGTTTTGGTGACTATGTGTTCCTCAAAATAACTTGCACCGCAATCCGGACAGACCATGGTTGGAGCCTGCCTAGTTATCCCCAAGTAGGAGACATTCATGCTCGCGCGAACGGTATTTTTGTTACATTTGTTGCAGCGCCAAGGCTGAACGTCATCGGGGACCGGGTCGGTAACTTCCTTCTCCTCCATTCGGTGTGAATAGGCCGTCACCACATCGATCACATCACCTGAGCGCTTGTAAACAACGTAAACGGTGGTCGTACCTATCTGCTTTTTGGCCAAGTTTTGATCCTCAAAAATTAACTTCTCTCCGGTTGCCTCACCTTGCTGAACTACCTCTTTCAACTGCTCAACCGGTATCCCTCTCTCTTCCGCCAATTTCTTCACTTCGTCACTTATGTTTATCTCAACCATAAACCATCACCTCTCATATCTGCCGAAATCCCTCGCGGCTCTGACCATGGCGTGGATGCTTGAAGGCGGTGAACCGTGGGGGCACTCGCAGGCCAACCCGGAGATGAAACCGTTGGGGCTGTCCTTCGCGGCCAAAATCTGTTCCTTCGCCATCTCATAAACCTGAGTCGGCGTTCCGGAAAAGGCCAAGGCGGTGTCGATGTTCCCCATCAGGGTGGCGCGCCTGCCGTAGACCTGCTTCAGCTTCTCCAGCGGGAACGGCTTCCTGCCTTCATACCCGATCTGCATGACGGTGAAAGGTGTGAAGATGGTGTCCTTCCACAGCTCCCAGTCCTTGGCATGGTTGCCACAGTGGTGATACCAGATCTGCGGTCCGGCGCCTATCTTAAGGGCCTTCTTGACTAACTCTGAAACATACCTCACCCCGAACTCCTTGACCTGCTTCGGGCCCAGAAGGTCGCTGCCTGCCACCGTTGAACCGGTCACGATTAAGGCGCTGCCGTATCTCTCAACTAGTGCCCTGCAGCCATTTAGTGAGGTCTCCATAAATTTCTGGATTAACTTGTGGCACATCGGCGGGTTTCTGATCGTCATCACCAGAAACTTCTCCAGACCTATGAGCTGAGAAGCATTGGCCTCGGGATGGAAGGCAAAATAGAGCGGGACGAACCAGTTGGGGTAGTTATCCCGGACATAATCAAAGGCCTCAACAAAGGAGGTGTAGGTGGGCCCCTTCTTGATCTCCTCCACGCTGACAACCTCAAGCTTGTCGATGTCCTCGGGGGTCTTTATCGCGTTCTCCTTGATGTGCGGTGGCTGGTTCTCCCTCCACTCCAGCTTGTTCCCCATCTCCTGCTCCCAGACGTGAATGGTGGGCCACCAGTGGGCCACAGGGATTAAGTCAAAGGCCTCGTGGGCAGCGATGACGGAAGCGATGCCTTTCTTGGGGTTGAGGTACCATTCCTTGGCAGTCATGCCGGCCAAATGCCCGGCCTCTGACAACAAAACGGGATCCACATCAATTCTGTCATAGGGCTTATCCACAAATGGCGCGGCGAATCTCTTCGTGGCATGCTCCACCCATTTGGGATCGGGATCCACAATATACTTCAAATCCCCACCAATGATATCACGCCGTTACTCTTTTTTATCATTTTTGACGAGGCCTCGAGGCCACCAATCCAAGAGATGGCGGGCCCGGTGGGATTCGAACCCACGATATGCAGCTCTCCTCGCCGGGATAGAAGGCTTGCGGGTTTTTCAACTTGCCGCCTTATCCTGGCTAGGCCACGGGCCCGTGTAAACTATCACATCACGATTTAATATTTGTGCGGCGATTATGAGTTGAAATCTATGTCCAAGCTGTTCGGAACCTTCGGGGTGAGGGGAATCGTCAATAAGGAGCTGACGACAAAAACTGCGCTCGAACTGGGTCAGGCATTGGCCACCGACCTTGGCAACCGGGGCAGAGTTGCCGTTGGAAGGGATAACAGGACTTCCGGCGTGATGCTTGAAGAAGCGCTGATAGCCGGCCTGAACTCAGGCGGCTGCGATGCCCTCAGGCTTGGTCTGGCCCCAACCCCGGTTCTGTCCTTCGCCACCAGATACTTCAGCTGTGATGCCGGCGTCATGATCACCGCCTCCCACAACCCTGCCGAGTACAATGGGATCAAGTTCTGGGACAGCGATGGTGCTGGATTTCAGCGATGGCGGGAGGAAAAAATCGAGCGCATACTCTCCCGAGGTCCAAAGATGGTGGGCTGGAGCAAAATTGGGCACTCTGAAAGCGCGGAGGCACTGCCCCATTACTTTGATGCTATCAAAAAAAGGGTCCCAAAGTTCAAACGTGGGTTGAAAGTGGTCGTCGACTGCGCCAATGCCGTGGGAAATTTGGTTACGCCCAAGCTTCTCAGGGAGCTGGGCTGCAAGGTGGTCTCGCTAAACAGTCAGCTTGATGGGACCTTTCCGGGCCGAAAGCTGGAAACCGTTCCTGAAAATCTGGAGGGGCTGGCCAAGACCGTGGTCAGTTGCAAGGCCGACCTGGGGGTGGCCCACGATGGCGACGCTGACCGAACCATCATCGTTGATGAACGTGGAGACATTATCAGTGGGGATAGGGTCTTCGCACATGTGGCCCTACATTATCTGAGCGGAAAAACTAGGCCCAAAATCCTGACCACGGTGGCCACGAGTTCGGTATTGGAAGACGTTGCCACCAAGTTGGGTGGTGAAGTGGTGAGAACCAAGGTTGGCGAGCCTGAGCTGGTCGGTGAACTCCGTAAAAATGGTGGCGACATAGCCGGCGAAGAGAACGGCGGCGTGATCTTTCCCGACTGGCTGCTCTGCAGGGATGGCATAATGACTGCGGTTCAGTTTATCGCCGCCTTGGATAACACCGAACTGAAGACTTCGGAGTTCAACCTAACCTTGCCCGTCTACTTCCAGATAAAAAGGAGACTAGAATGTCCTAACCATAAAAAGGCAAAGGTCCTCGATCGATTGGCCAAGCGTTTTTCAGGCCACCGAATTAGCCGAAAGGACGGGCTGAGAATAGAGTTTGAGGAGGGCTGGCTCCTGCTCAGGCCCTCGGGCACCGAGCCCATCTTCCGCTGCTTTGCCGAGGCCAAGACGGAAAAACAAGCCAAAAAAATTGCGGATCTTGGGATGAAGGAGCTAAAGGCCGCCATAAGACAAAGCTGAGCTATCTGGAAGCCGGACTGTAATCTCCAAAAATTTTGACCTCAGCGCCGCACTTGGGACACTTATGATCCTGAACCTCGTAACGGAGGATGTCAAAGCCAAACCTTTCAACGAGAAGCTTCCCGCAGTTGGGACAGTAGGTGTTATCACCCTTGTGGCCGGTGACGTTGCCGATGTAGACGTAACGTAGGCCTTCCTCTCTAGCGATCTTCAAGGCCAGCTCAAGCGTCTTAACCGGAGTCGGCTCCCGATCGCCCATTTTATACATGGGGAAAAAGCGGCTGAAGTGGGTCGGGATATCAGGACCCAACCTCTCCACCTCCCATCTGCAGAACTGACGGATTTCCTCCGGATTATCATTTTCTCCGGGGATGATCAAGTAGGTGGTCTCAAGGTGAATCCCGTTTTCCACCATCCACTCGCAGGTTCTCAACACCGGCTCAATTCCGGGGGCTGAACAGATCTTTCTGTAGAAATCATCGGAAAATGCCTTAACATCAACATTGGCCGCGGCGAGATAAGGTTTGATCTCCTCCCAGGCCTCTATATTCATGTAACCGTTGGTGACGTAGATGTTGTAGATCCCCGCCGCGTGCGCAATTTTGGCGGTATCATAAACAAACTCAAACCAGATTGATGGCTCGGAATAAGTGTAGGAGATGCTCGGGCAACGATACTTCTGGGCCAGCTCCACCACCCTCTCCGGCGACATGTTCTCATGATCAACTTCAGCTATGTCCGCCTGCGAGATCGTCCAGTTTTGGCAGTGGCGGCAGGCGAGATTACAGCCGGCCGTACCTATCGAAAAGGTATCACTGCCGGGCAGGAAATGATAAAGTGGTTTCTTTTCCACGGGGTCAATCGCCATCGACGTGACCGAGCCATAGATGAGGGTGTAAAGCTGACCGCGGTCGTTCAACCGCGTCCTACAGAATCCGGTTTCGCCCGCGGGAATGACACACAGGCGGGGGCAAAGATGACACCGGATTTTATCACCTGGCAATGGTTCACCAAATCTCGCCGGCTTTTTCATAAAGCCACTTCAAAACTATCTTATCTTTTTTAAGAATTAAGCTTGCTCAGGATTAAACAAACCCCAAACTTTTCTTATATCAAACGTGATATCAACTGGGGGAATGTGATGGACGGCAGGGAAGAGGAAATTAGGCGCGGCGCGGAGGAGATAATTGCTTCATTTGTCAAAGCCACGGAAAAAATTCCTGCGCTAACAGAAACCTACTACAGTTTAGAGGCCTACAATGTCGTTCGCCCCGATGGTGAACCATCACCTGAGGAGGAGCGCGCGACGTTTCGAAGCCGGTTCATCTCCCTGATGCCAAAAGCCGATGAAATGGGCAATCTCAAGGTGGAAGTGGCCAGATGGTCCAAGGAACGTTAGAAAAGCTGGCAAAGATCAGGCGGGGTGAACTCTCCGCAATTGAAAACGTGTCCTCATCGCTTGAACTAATCAAAAAACTGGACCGGAAGATCAACTCTTTCATTGAGATCAATCCAAACGCCCTGATGGAGGCTGAGGCTGTTGACCGCAAAATAAAGAAGGGCGAAAGTGTAGGAAAACTGGCCGGTCTCACCATCGGGATAAAATCAAACATTAATGTCGCCGGGCTGAGAACAACCTGTGCCTCACGTACCCTCCAAGATTATATCTCGCCCTACGATGCCGAGGTTGTCAAAAGAATCAGGGCCGAGGACGGCATAATCATCGGCATGACCAACATGGATGAGTTCGCCTGTGGCTCAAGCGGCGAGTCGAGTGCGTTCGGGCCAACCGACAACCCCGCCGCCCCCGGCCACATCCCTGGCGGCTCAAGCAGCGGAAGTGCTGCGGCGATTGCTGCGGGGCTGTGCGACATCTGTCTGGGCAGCGATACTGGAGGATCGATAAGAAACCCGGCCAGCCACTGCGGCATCGTTGGTCTGAAGCCCACCTATGGCCTCGTGCCGCGGCAGGGTTTGATCGACCTTGGCATGAGCCTCGACCAAATCGGGCCGCTCTCGGCAGATGTCTCAGGCACGGTAGTGATGCTGGAAACAATTGCCGGCCGAAGTGACAATGAGTGCATCATGCTGAACGTGGACAAACTGAACTGCTCCGAAAAGATTCAGGATTGTGATCTCAAAGGATTGCGCGTCGGTGTCAGTAAAAAGTTCTCGGAGCTGACCGACCCGAGAATCATGGACGTCATCGACAGAGAAATCGAAAAACTCCATGATCTGGGCGCAGAAATCGTTGCCGTTGACCTGCCCAACCTTGAACTTGGGCTATCCGCATACTACCTCATCGTCTCGGTGGAATTCTTCTCCGGGACCAGAAAGTTCGACGGCAGAAAATATGGGAAGAAAATAGAGGACGTCTGCGGTGAAGAGGTACTGAGGAGGATACTGCGGGGGCGCTACATCAGCCAAAAGGAGTACCGGGGGAAGTTCTACCAGCGGGCACTTCAGGTGAGAACTCTGATCAAGCGGGAGTTGATGGCGGCTTTTGAAAAGGTTGATGTCATTGCCGGACCCACCGTTCCCAAGCTCCCCCACCGCATCGGGACCAAGCTCACACCGATGGAAATGTATGCCTACGACTACCTTACCGTGCCGGCCAACCTGGCTGGAATCTGTGCTGGTGTCATCAAGGCCGGAGAAATCAACGGCATCCCGGTTGGGCTTCAGCTCCAGGGGCGGGTGCTTGGTGAAGCTGAAGTGCTCCGGGTGATGAAGGCTCTGGAGGCCACCGAATGAACATAAAGATAGGTTTTGAGATTCACCAGCAGATTGCCACGAGGCGCAAGATGTACTGCAACTGTCCGACGAACTATCAGGAAGTCCCGCCCAACACCAACGTCTGCCCCATCTGCACCGGCATGCCTGGCGCCAAGCCACTGCCGCCTAACGAAAAAGCCGTTGCAGCCGCAGTAGAAATTGCGCTGATGCTCGGCTGCGAAATCGTCACCGGGCAGACGATCTACATCCAGAGAAAGCACTACGACTACCCTGACCTTCCCTCGGGATACCAGCGGACGAGCCTGCCCATCGCCCGCGGAGGGGAACTGCAAGGCGTTAGAATCAGAGAGATTCACTTGGAGGAAGACCCTGGACAGTACGACCCGACAGCAGGTACCGTGGACTACAATCGATCTGGTATACCTCTGGTTGAAATAGTCACCGAGCCAGACATGAAGTCTCCGGAGGAGGCTCGTAAATTTTTGCGCACCCTGGTTCGGGTTCTGGAATATACGGGAAAGGTCAGGCCTGAGGCCGGAGGGGCGATGAGGGCTGACGTCAACATCTCTCTCGAAGGAGGAGGGCGGGTCGAGGTCAAAAACATCAACTCGGTGAAGGGCGCCTATCGGGCTCTAAAGTTCGAGATCATCAGGCAGAAGGAGCGGTTGAAGAAGGGCCTGACTGTGGAAAGGGAGACCAGGGCCTTCATCGAGAGCCAGATGGTCACCGTTCCTATGAGAACTAAAGAAACGGAGGAGGACTATCGTTACATACCCGACCCTGACATCTTCCCGCTCATCCTGGAGGAGAGCTGGGTAAAAGAGATTCGGGAAAAAATGGCCGAGCCCCCTCACCTGAGACAAAGGCGATTGACGGAGAGGTATAAAATATCGGCGGCTGAGGCCGAGGTCATCGTCAGCGAGCGGGAAATGGCCGATCTCTATGAAGCTGTGGCCAGTGAAATTGACCCCAAGCTGGCGGCGAGCTGGTTCAAGACTAAACTCAAGAAGGTGCTCAACTACATGAAGCTTCGAGCTGCCGATGTCAAGTTCGAGCCGGCGCAGCTCGTGGCGCTCCTCCGGATGGTTGAGGAAAAGCGCGTGACTCCTGAACAGGGGGAGCTGATCCTCAGGGAGCTGGCCAGGAACCCCGCCGATCCAGAAAAAATCATGCAAAAACTTGGTCTAACTCCCATCAAACCAACGGAACTGGCGGCGGCAATTGACAGGGTGATCACGGAGAACCCTAAGGCTGTAGAAGACTATCTTGCCGGCAAAAAGGAGGCCATTAACTTCCTAACTGGAAAGGTGTTAGCTTTAACCCACAGGAGAGCTGACCCCAGGGAGATTGCCAAACTGCTTATTGCAAAAATTAAAAAATCGGATAACTAGATGTTCGCCATTTAAGGTTGCTTGGCACTAGATGACACTGACTTTTTACCAAACAAAACTAATCAATTATGAGCTGCATGAAGACAAAAATGATGGTATTACTTTGCTCCTTTTTTCTCCTGATTCTAATCGCTGGTTTTCTCGCCTTGTCGAGAAATCCAAACCCACACGTCGAAGAAACCACCATTACACCGGCAGATTCCCCACAATTCTCCGAAGGGTTTTTCATCGGCCTTCTCCCGACACCTGCAGAGGGGCAGACTTTCGAGCAGTCATACCGACTAGCGTCACAATTTGCCAGCTTTTCACCCGTTTGGGGCAAACCAACACCGTTTTACAATCTGGCCGAAGACCTCTCTGGTCAATGGGGGCAAACATTCGTAGAAAATTATATCAGGGGAAACGGGATGTTTCCGCTCGTCCACGTATCCTTCATGGGTCAAGGGGTAACGCTCATAAAACCACCTGACTTGGAAGACACAAGCCTGAGCGATCCGGAGTGGAGGAGCGCATACAAAAATGCCATCCTCGATGTGGTGGAAACATCGAGGCCACTCTACTTATCCATCGGCAACGAAGTTAACCGCTGGTATGAAAAATATGGCGCTGAGGAAAATGATCCGAATGGATTTCAACATTACGTGAGCCTTTATGAGGAGATATATGACGCAGTGAAAAAGATATCTCCTTTAACCAGGGTCTTCTGCACCTTTGCCCGAGAGATGGTAAACGAGCTGCGAGAAGCCGATCTCACCGTCCTTGCCATGTTTCCTCAGGAAAAGATGGATCTCCTAGTCATCACCAGTTACCCCTACGCTGTGTCGGGCATAAACAGGCCTTCAGACCTTCCACTTGATTACTATTCTAGAGTGTCAAACTATATGTCGGAGAAACCATTTGGCTTTAGTGAACTCGGCTGGCCGTCGATGGATGCCTTCGGGGGCGAACCGGGGCAAGCCGATTTTATCATTAAGGTATCTGATCTCCTCACGAAAAAACAAGGAATAAATCTGCAACTGTTTGGATGGGCCTGGCTACACGACCTAGACAAGAATGACTACCTTGGACTCATAAAGAGGGATGGAACAGAAAAACTCGCCTATTCAGTGTGGAAGAATTTGCGCTCAAACGGATAATTTGGTCCACAGCTGCCTGTCAATGTTCAACAAGGGCAAGCTTGGGTGCAGATGCTCGGAAGGTGGAGCAAATCTCAGTAACCGTACATCTTCTCCGGCTTGGTCGAAAATTCAAAGTCCTCATGTATTCTGCTCGGTGGCAAAACCTTAGCCACTGCCATGTTGAAGTCCGCTTGAGTAACCCGATCGCGCCCGCCTCTGATCGCAAACATCCCTGCCTCCGTACAAATCGACTTTATGTCGGCTCCGGTGGCCTTCTCGGTGGCCTTGGCCAGTGCCTTGAGGTCAACGTCCTTAGCCAAGTTCATCTTCGCGGTGTGAATTTTGAATATCGCATATCTGGCTGATTCATTCGGCAGCGGGAAATAGATCAACCGGTCAAATCTTCCCGGACGCAAAAGTGCCGGATCAAGGATATCGGGACGGTTAGTTGCGGCGAGGATCCTCACATCGCCTCTGGGATCAAAGCCGTCTATTTCCGCCAGGAGCTGCATCAGAGTCCTGTGGACCTCCCTTTCACCACTGGTGGAAACATCCATGCGCCTTGCGCCTATCGCATCCAGCTCGTCTATGAAAACAATCGACGGGGCTCTCTCCCTAGCCAGCTCGAACATTTCCCTGACAATCCTGGCGCCTTCGCCGATGTACTTGTGGACCAGCTCGGAACCAACCACCCTGATGAAGGTCGCCCGGGTCTCATGTGCCACCGCCCTGGCCAGCAGCGTCTTTCCGGTCCCCGAGGCTCCGTAAAGCAGCACGCCCTTGGGGGGATCGATGCCTATTCTTGCAAACAGCTCTTTCTTCAGCAGTGGTAGCTCAACCGTCTCTCGGATCTCCTGAATCTGCTCCTCGAGTCCACCGATATCAGCATAAGTCACCGATGGCGCCTCATCGACTTCCATCCCCAGCACGAGAGGGTCCTTCTTCGAGGGCAAAATCTCCATGATGCTGAGATTTCTCTGGTTTAACGCCACCCTGACGCCGGGCTTAAGATCCTCGGGCTTGATGAACTGTGAAGCCGTGACCACGAAGTGAGGTCCAGCGCTGCTGCGAACGATGGCTCGGCCGTCCTCCAGCACATCGATAAGCGTTGCAGCGACAAGTGGCGGTGCCCTCATCCGGTCAAACTCGGCGCGCAGGCTCTGCAGCTCCCGCTCCATCTTCAGATACTGGCTTTCGATAACCCGCTTCTCGTGCTCGAGGTCGCGAATCCGGCGCTCGAGCCCCTGGATGTAGTCCGCCACGTAGGACTCATCGCTGGAGTTGGGCTTGGATTTTGTAGAATCGGACAATTTCAATCCCGTTGAATACTATTGTAAGACCTTAATAAACTTTCAGTGGAAGTTTAGGTCGTTTAAAAGGTGATGGCAAAGCTGGCTCCATAATGAGGCAAATAGCTGGCATACCGGTTGAACGGCCCCACACATATTTTTGCCCGAATGATGAGTTTTTAATTAAGAAAACATGCGCGTTATCCTCGTCGAACGTTTGGCGCCCGGCGAACAGTCCCGCTTGAACGAGCTGCAGGCGCTAGCAGAAACGCTAAACTACGAAGTCGTGGGCACGCTGCAGCAGGTCCGTAACCCTGATCCCGCCTACCAAATCGGAAAGGGCAAGGCGAAGGAGCTAGCGGAACTGGTAAAGGCAACCGGAGCAGAGATGGTCGTTTTCCGCAACCAGCTGACCCCCTCTCAGGCTCATAAGCTTTCCCGTCTCGTTGGTGTGGAGGTCGTCGACAGATTTCAAATCGTGCTGGAAATCTTCGCCATGAGGGCCGGTTCGCCAGAAGCTAAGCTCCAGATAGAATATGCACGACTGAAATACGAGTTGCCCAAAATCCGGGAGCAGATCAAGGCATTACTTTCTGCGGAACAGCCGGGATTCCGCGGTGGTGGTGAATATGAAGTTAATGTGAGGTATGACATGGTTAAGCGCAGGCTCGCCACCCTGCGCAAAAAGCTGAAGTCCATAGAAAAAACCAGAGAAGAACGACGCAAGTTCAGGAGGAAAAGGGGGTTCAAACTGGTGGCGCTGGCCGGCTACACTAACTCCGGAAAGTCAACGCTGCTAAACGCCCTGACCGATGCCAATGCCGAGGTGGACGACATGTACTTCACCACCCTGATGCCTAGAACCAGGGCGCTAAAGGCGAGCAAGATGATCCTGCTCACCGATACCGTCGGCTTCATAGATGATCTTCCTCCCTGGCTTTTCGAGGCCTTCAAGGCCACACTCGAGGAAATTTATTTAGCGGATCTAGTGGTGCTGATGGTTGACGCCTCAGACTCTGTCCCGGAAATAATAAGAAAGCTCAGGACGTCGCAGAAAATCCTGGCCGAATACTCAGTCAAGACCATCACCGCGCTCAACAAAATAGATCTAATAACCAAGGAGGATCTCGAGCGCAAGATGGAGGTGCTCCACAGCATGACGTCAACTCTAGTTCCGATATCGGCTGTCCGCGGCACCAACCTCAACGTGCTTCTGGAATCAATTCGCGCCCACACCTAACAGCCTTTAGCCTCGGAGAGACCAATATCAAATGATGGCCAAAGTTGTAGTTTTGCGAATGGGGCACAGGATCGTTCGGGACAAGCGAGTGACCACGCACGTGGGGCTGGTCGCCAGGGCCTTCGGTGCAGACGGGATGATCATTTCAAATATCAGCGACACAGCCGTCGAAGGGAGCATCAGAAAGGTGGTTCAGAACTGGGGCGGGGATTTCTTTGTGGAGAGCGGCAGACCTTGGAGGACGGTTGTGGAGAGCTGGCGTCGCGAAGGTGGTTTGATTGTCCACCTGACCATGTATGGAATGCCCGTTGACGAGTTGATACCTGAGCTCAGGAATAAGGACATCCTTGTCATCGTTGGTGGGGAAAAAATGCCGGGTGAAATCTTCGAGATCGCTGATTTTAACGTGGCTATCGGTAATCAACCACATTCCGAGATAGCTGCTCTAGCCATTTTCCTTGACAGGCTTTTTGACGGCGCTGAACTAAAAAAGGAGTTTAAAAACAGCAAAATGAAGATAATACCGTCAGAAAAGGGTAAAAAAGTTGAAATAAAGTCATAAAGATATCTATTAATCCGTTTTGCTGCCCGTTAATTATATTTACAAAAAGAAACAAAAAAATTTAAATGTTGTATAGTGGTGATGCCATGGCAAAAAAGACTTCTAAAAAAATAGTGAAGGCAAAGAAAAAGACCGCCACCAAGGTAAAGCAAGGTAAAAAAGCAGCGCCAGTCTCGGCGAAAAGGACAAAGGTTCAGCCTAAGGAAGCAATCGAAAAAAAGGTCATCCCGCTGGAAAATCCCACCATTTATGAGCTCCTCCACCAGATAGCCGGTGAGCACGGTTATACGGTGGCCAAGGCCATCGTCTCAGAAGAGCTGACTGACGAGGAGATCGCCAAGAGGACCGGAATCAGGCTCAATCTCGTCCGAAGGATCCTGTATGACCTCTACGATAACCGGGTGGTCAGCTACCGCAGGGTTCGGGACGAAAACAGCGGCTGGTACATTTACTACTGGAAAGTTGACCCCGAGCGCGCTCTGGCCTATGTTAAAACCAACCGTCAGCTTCTCTTACAAAGGCTTGAGGAACAGCTGGAGAAAGAGAAAAACACCATCTACTTTTCCTGCAGCAACGGTTGCCCCAAGATGACGCTTGAGGAAGCGGCAGAAAATGATTTCAAGTGCTCCAGATGTAAGGGAAAGCTAGAGCCTTACGACAATTCGGCCGTCATCATCTCACTGGAGCGCAGGATTCAGACCTTGCGTGAGCAGCTGGCCCAGACCTGAATTTTCAGCCGCAGTTTATCTTTTTATAAACGGTTGACCCTCAAAGACTCGTCGGGAGTTTGCTGCCTGGAGCCGGGAAAAGTGCCGCCGCCGAAAAATTGGACTTACCGATCATCAACGGTAACCAGGTTCAGTTGAACGGGGGGAAGATTAAGGACTTCGGTGGGGTCTGCGATGTCAGTGTCTTGGTTAACCGCGATAGCTTCGAAACGGCAAAAAGAATTTTTGCCGGCGGCGGACTTTATCTGCCCTCAGCGACCTATAGCTGGCTGGCGCGCGACAAGCTGATCTCAGTAAGGGGCCTGATAATCGGATACAGCTTGGTCAACCAGTTTGTGCGCGATGGTGAACTGATCGTCGTTTATCTGCCCGAGCTGCTGGATGAAATCTCCCGCAGGCTGCTCTATGGAGCTGATCGTGAAGTACCTCTTACGGACTTAAGGGCATCCATGCTGGCGGCCCATTTAAAAATGCCAATTCTGGACCTCAGCGGCCAGTTCACCGAACGGCTGTGCGACCATTTGGGGGCCAAAACAATC